>NZ_JAKNSW010000001.1:0-300000 GCF_023566355.1 Mesoplasma sp. JKS002658
TCAGGCCTTTTTGAGTGCCAATAGTAGTTTTATAGGATTAGATACTGTTGTTGATTATGATGCTGATTCATTCATAGCTCCTAGTTCAACGACTGATGGTTCGCTGACTATTAGTGCTAAACCAAATACAGCATATACCGGAACCTTAATAATTACTATTACTAAATTAACCAATGTTGTTGATGAGCGTAACTTTGTGGATATTGTTGAACAAATTTCAAAAAATAATCAATTAGTTTTACGTATTCCCTCAGGAACAACCAAAGGTGATGGTGGTGCTGATAGCACCTATGTTCAATCTTTAAAACAATCATTTATTAGATTAGTTGTAGGTTTAGGTTATCAAATAAACCTTCAAGATATGGTTATTACTCAACAATGGTTTGACAACGGTTCTGGTGGTTATGAAGGTGAAGCTCCAAGTAATGAACAATTGGATAGTGATTACTATGATTGACACACCACCAAGGGAATTTCTATTGGAGGATATATGGTTACAGCCAGTGGAGAAATAATTCCTTTTGAATTTCACTTTTTAAAATGTGAAATTATTATTGGTCAACAACGATAATCCATTAACTTATTTATTTTTTTAAGATGTTGTTATAAATAACAAGAACAACACTGTTATTAAAGAAAGCCAATTTAAAGGTGTATATAATATTAATGAGAGTTAAAAGTGCCGTGAGGCACTTTTTTAAAGATTGGAGAGCAAATTATGAGCAGATTTCCCCAAGGGTGAGAAACCTTTTTTGAAGAAGAGGTAAAAAAGGATTACTTTCAACAACTTTGAAAGACAGTTCAACACGAATATTACACCACGACAGTTTATCCGCCAGGAAAAGATGTTTTTGCAGTGTTTAAACTAGTCCGTCCAGAAGACGTCAAGATTGTCTTACTTGGTCAAGATCCTTATCATGGAAAAAATCAAGCTAATGGTATTGCTTTTTCAACTGCTTCAGCAATTACACCACGCAGTTTGGCTAACATGTTTAAAGAATTAAAGAGTGATTTAGATATCGATCATCCTAGTAATGATTTAAGTGGCTGAGTAGCGCAAGGTGTCTTTTTATTGAATACGATTTTAACTGTGCGTGAACACCAACCCCTAAGTCATCAAGAGCTGGGGTGAGAAACTTTTGTTTTAAATGTTCTTAATTTCTTAAATTCTAACAACAAAGTGATTTTGTACTGTGCTTTTGGTAATCAAGCAATGAAAATGTATAGTAAAATTAATGGTATTAAGTCAGAGAATATCTTGAGGTATGGACACCCGAGTCCGTTTAGCTATGATAAATATTTCAAAGGTACCCGTCCCTTCAGTCAAATCAATAGTTGGTTAGAGTTTCATGATTTAACACCAATTAATTGGGCACAATAAAAAAATTGAAAAGGATCTTGGTTGGATGAAATCAATTAGTAGGTATTTGTTAACTGAGAATAATTTAGCTCATGTCGTTGCTTATTTTTTGTTGAGTCTAATTGCTTTATTTTTAATTTATTCTTTAATCCGCTCAACTTTTTTTAAACGTACTTACAAGGGATTTAAGTTCACAACTAAAAAGATTACTTATATTGCGATGATGGCAGCAGTTTCTTCTGCAGTAACAGTTGTGATTTCTTTGACTTTACCGATTACTGTTCTTCCTCCTGTTCGGATGTCTTTTGAAGGAATCATGATTAAAATTGCGGGAATGTTCTTTGGACCGCTGGTAGGAATGATTGTGGGATTGATTACTGAATTAATCACGATAATGTTTGTGCCTTCCTATATCCATATAGCCTATTTGCTTTTAGAGTTGGGAGTCGGTTTTTTAAGTGGAATTGCAGCAGTTTCTCAAAAATGAACTGGGAAAAAGAAGTGATTAACGTTTTTAGTAATTAACCTTTTTATTATTCTTTATGGCGTGATTATGGTTTTAATTACGAGTAGTTATGATCAAAATGTTAAAATCTTTGGTGCAGAAATTAGTCCTGATACCTATAAATTTGTTTTTATTGGTATCCTTGGTGCGAGTTTATTTGTTATTTGGATGGTTGTAGGAGTTTTTCTGGTCATAGAAAAGTCAGAGCTCTTAGAGATTGTTTTACCAATTATTTTGCTTTGTGTAATTACTGAATTTTTAGCAACTACCTTAATTGGATCTTGAGGAGATTCTAGTTTTTTAGGTATTCCGCGTGATAATGGAGGTTATACTTCGATTTTAATGGTGCGTCTGATTGAATCGCCACTAAAAATCTTATTCAACACGATAATTTTATCAACGGTCTATTACATTTTAAGACCATTAGTAAAAACAAAATAGGAGGATTAATTGTGAAAATTTATGATTCATTGACTAAAACAACACAAGAGTTAAAGGTGACAAATAACCAAATTCGTCTTTATTGTTGTGGACCAACAGTTTATAACTACATTCATTTAGGAAATAGTCGACCAAGTTTTACAATGGACTTTTTGGTGCGTTTTTTGCAGTGGAAGGGTATTAAGGTTGATTATTTGCAAAATATCACTGATGTTGATGACAAGATTATTGATAAAGCTCTTGCTGCTAAACAATCAGAAACAGATTTAGCAAATTTTTATACTGATGCTTATCTTGAAGATTTATCTGCATTACACATCCAACCTCCAACCAAGCTTATTAAAGTATCAACTGTCATTGATTTGATGATTGAATTCATTCAAAAGTTAGTTCATCAAGGTGACGCTTATCTTGAACAAGAAAACGTCTTTTTTGACTTAAATCGTTGAAAAGGAGAGTATGGAAAGTTATCTAACCGTACTTTAGATAGTTTAGCTGTTGCACGGATTGAACCAGAAACTAATCTCAAACATCACCCTGCTGATTTTGCGTTATGAAAAAAAACCGAAGTAGGAATTAAGTGAACTGCTCCTTTTGGGATAGGGAGACCTGGGTGACACACTGAATGTGCTCTCCTAAATGATTTTTATTTTAACCACCAAACTTTAAGTATTCATGGTGGTGGGGTTGATTTAAAGTTTCCTCACCATGAAAATGAACGGATTCAGTATCTTGCTGCTAACAATAGAGAGTTAAGTGAAATTTGAATGCACAACGGTCATTTAACTTTTAATGATGAAAAAATGTCAAAATCTTTAGATAATATGATTTTGGTGCGAGACTTCTTAAAAGATTATCATCCTGATGTTTTACGATGATTGTTTTTAACTACTGCTTATACCCAACCTTTGGATGTCAGTCATGATCTTTTAACTCAGGGTCAAAAGTTTTTAGATCGCTTAAATAACTTAACTAAAAAAGCGAAACAACTAACCGCTTTTAACCAGTTAATTGATGAAAGTACCAAAGAAAGTTCTTCGCATTTTTTAGAACGATTTAATGACTTTATGAATGATGATTTGAACACCCCTTTAGTTCTTAGCGTTCTTGAACAAGCAATTAAAGCAATTAATAAAGACTTAATGAAAGACAAAATAACCCCTGATTTTTATCAATTAAAAACTATGTTAAAGGTTTTAGGTTTTTCTACTAGTGTGAATCTTGCAGTTAATCAGGAAGAAAAGTCGTTATTTTTAGCTTGGAAAAAAGCTTTGGAACAAAAAGATTATAAAAATGCTGATACTTTGCGAAGCCAATTAATTGCTAAAGGATTACTTTAAAATGAAGAATTTAATTTATGGTAGACGAGTGGTAGAAGAATTTATCCAAAAGCACCCAACAATGGTCAAACAAGTGTGAACTAGTCATTACCAAGAACTAGTTAAGAGAACTTCACTTAATCAAACCTTAATAACTGTTAGTACAAATCAAAAAATGGAAAAAATGTTTGATCAAAAAGTTAATCATCAAGGATATGTGGCAGAAATTAAAGAATTTAATTACACCCCATTTAACGAACTGCTTGCCGCGATTAATACCCAAGAAAAGGCAATAGTTTTGGTGTTAGACCAAATTCACGATCCTTATAATTTTGGAGCTATTATCCGGAGTGCGACACTTTTGAATGTTAGTTATCTGATTATTTTAGACCATAAACAAGTTTTAGTTAACCCAACAGTGGTTAAAACTAGTGCGGGAACTGCTTATGATATGATAATTTCTAAAGTTAACAATCTAACTAATGCGTTAGAAAAATTGAAAGAAGTCGGTTTTTGAATTTATGCTTCTAATTTAAACCAAGAAGCTCTTGATGCAAGAAAAATTGATTATGCACCAAAAACAGTGGTAATTATTGGTAACGAAGAAAAAGGGATAGGAGAAAAATTGACCCATCATGCTGATGTTAATGTTTTTCTACCTTCAACCCAGAAGATTGATTCTTATAACGCTTCAGTTGCTGCATCATTGTTGATGTTCATTATTAGTGACCACATCAATTTAATTTAGTTGAAAAAGGGAACATTTCTTAAAAAATGCTCCCTTTTTGTGTTTTTCTTGGTTAACTTGTTTAAGTTAATGGGAAAAAATTAATTCTTGTCCTTATACCGAAATAGGAAGTAAGGGATAAAAAATGAAAAATAGCGAAATTAAATATCATGTAAACCGTGAAGAACACCATTTTGACCCATTAAGCACAAGTCAAAGTGACCGGTGAAGAATTTATCAACAATTAAGTAAATGCAAGAATTATGCGATTAATAAAAGTTATCGATGTTATTATAATTTACCAATTGAGAAAGAAGATTTAGAACTAGTTGCTTGAATTGCTTTTAACGAAGCCATCAACAAGTATGAAAATCAAAAGGGAAGGAAAACTTTTGAATCTTTTTTAATTGATGCAATTACATGACGGTGCAATGATTATTGTGAACGTTATGTTACCAATCATCATAAAGTTTTGAATTTAGCAAGCACAAAAAATTGAAGTGAGGAAAGGGTTGGTAACGTGAATGAATTATTTGACCAAAAAATTGCTTTAGATTCCTTGTTTGCTTGTTATTTAGCAACTCTAAAAGATTATGATAAACAGTTGGTAGCAAAAGCGTTAATTTATGATTATCTCGAACCTAAAAACATTTACCAGAAATATCCGATGAGTAAATCAAAAGTCTATCGTTTATCAAAAGAAGTGATAAAAGATATCACCCACCTTCTGATTTAATCATTTTCTAATTTATGATATTCTATATATTGTAATGTAATAAAAAGGGAGTAATTATGCCAAAAGACCATCGTAAGATTATTTTAGTTTGCTCTGATTGTTTAAGTCGTAACTACTCTTTAACTAAGGGAAATTTAACACAAAAAGAACGTTTAGAAGTAAAGAAATATTGTTCAACTTGTAATCGTCATACCCTACACAAAGAAAGTAGGTAAGATTTGATGACTCCACAAGAAAAAGAGTTAAAAAAAACCCAAAAAAGGTTAAAAAAAGAGGCGAAGGCCAAGACGAGAGTTACTCGTAAACAAGCAAAGAGCAAAAAGTCTGATCATGCTCAGAGTGAAGGGACGACTAAACGGGTTTTGAGAGAAAAAGAAATCAAGAAAAATCTCTATAACCGGAGTAACTTTAAAGCCACAAAAACCAAAGAAAAAATTGATTGAAAACTTTCTTTTAAGGAATTTCCAGTCAAAATGGTTAAAGAAGTGAGCAAGATTAAATGGTCAGGTAAGCAAAATTTAACCAATAAGTTTGTGCAAGTAATTATCTTTATGTTAATTTTTGCAGTGGTTTTTTATTTAATTGACTGAGGATTTCAGACGTTATTTTCAGTGATGCACGTGATATAGAAGAGTGGAGTATTAAAAATGAATTTGGAAAACGAAAAATTAGAAGCGGAATTAGAGAAATATCCAGGCCAATGGTTCGTAATTAATAGTAATACTGGGCATGAAGACAAGGTTCGCCAGGACTTATTAGAAAAAGTTAAAAATCAAAATCTGGGTAACATTATTTTTGATGTGCGAATTTCAAAGTACTTGACTGAAACTAAGAGTGGTAAAGAAACAGAAAAAAACAAATTTCCTGGATATATTTTCATTAATATGAACATGACTGAAGAAGCATGATTTATTGTGCGTAATACTCCAGGAGTAACTGGGTTTATTGGTTCATCTGGAAGAGGAGCAAAACCATTTCCATTAACAAGCGAAGAAGTGGCAAGAATGATTTTAAATGACCAAACCCAATCTGATCCTGTTGAGCCATTAGAACCAAGTAAAGAAGTTAAACCTGTTTCTGGAAATAAAGTGATTACTTCTGGACCAAATGCTACTCAGGAAAAAGTTGTTTATACTGCTGATTTCAAAATTGGTGATCAAGTAGTAATTCAAACTGGACCGTTTATGAACAAAGATGGAAAAGTTATTGATATGGATTTTGATAAGGGAGTAGCGATTATTTCAATTGAGATGTTTGGTCGTTATACACCAACCGAGGTCGAATTTAAAAACGCAAAAATCCTCACTGAAGATTAATCGTTTAAGAAAAATAATGTAATTGTAGTTGAATACCAGTGCAATGTGAATCGGATTGTTAGCTCTTTTTTAAAAGGGCTTTTTTCTTGTTCAAAATTAACAAAAAGTCTGGAAATATGTCGAAATTAACTAAGAAAAAAGCTCAAAATTATTAAAATTATGTTAAAATCAATGAGTAAATTTTATTGTGGAAGAAGCCAAGAGTTTCGTTTGGACCACAGCGAGTAGAGAGAAAGAGGAAATACCCGTGGCTAAAAAAGTAACACGTATTGCAAAACTGGAATTTATGGCAATGCAAGCCAAACCTGGAGCAGAACTAGCTTCTTTGGGAATTAACATGCCAGAATTCACCAAACAATTTAACGACGCAACTAAAGAAAGAGCAGGAGATGTTGTGCCAGTTGTTATTACTGCTTATGATGATAAATCATTTGATTTTGTCTTAAAAACAACTCCTGCCCCAGTGATGTTGAAAAAAGCTGCTAAGATTCAAAAAGCAGCGCATAATCCTGGAAAGGAAACTGCTGGAACGATTAGTATTGAAGATTTAAGAAGCATTGCTGAGTATAAATTACCAGACTTGAATGCTAATAGTGTTGAAGCGGCTATGAAAATTATTGCTGGAACTGCTAAAAATATGGGAATTAAAATTACTGGATGAGATGAAGGGGAAACTAAATAATGGCAAAGTTGAGTAAAAATCGTAAAGCAGCTTTAACAAAAGTTGATAAGAAAACCCTTTATCCAGTTGCTCAAGCAATTAATTTAATGAAAGAAGTTGCTTCAACTAAGTTTGATGAAACTGTTGAATTGGCTTTCAACTTAAACATTGATCCGCGTAAAGCCGATCAACAAGTTAGAGGGGCGGTTGTTTTACCTTCAGGAACTGGTAAAAGTCAACGTGTTTTGGTTTTAACTACTACTAAAACAAAAGAAGCAACTGATGCTGGTGCTGATTTTGTTGGTTCTGATGACATGATTTATAAAATTCAAAATGAAAATTGGTTTGACTTTGATGTGATTATTGCCACTCCAGAAATCATGGCTAAATTAGGACCAATTGGTAAAGTTTTAGGACCTAAAGGTTTGATGCCTAACCCAAAAACTGGAACTGTTACAATGGATGTTAAAAAAGCTATTGAAGATGTTAAAAAAGGAAAAGTAGAGTATCGTGCTGATAAAGAAGGAAACATTCACACGATTATTGGAAAAGTTTCTTTTGATGTTAGCGCTTTAGAAAACAACTTTAAGACTATCCTTAGTGAACTACAAAGAGTTAAACCTCAAACTGTTAAAGGTGACTATATCAAGAGTGTGACAATCTCTTCAACAATGGGTCCAGGAATTAAAATTCAATTAAATTAAGAAAATCGTCTTTTCTCAAGACGTTTTTTATTGTAATTGTTCTTGGTTTTAGATATGATGATAATGCTATTAGTACCGAAGAAAGTAACTGGGAAACCTTAATTTGTTACCGAGGAAAAAGCTAGAACATATCTTTATTAATAAAAGTTTGCTTTTTAACCTTGGTCGAAAATTAGATCAAGGTTTTTCTTATTTATTCGTTAAACATAAAAAGGGGGGAAATAGATGACACAAGAAAGACCAGCACACGCCAAAAAGGCTTTGGTTATTCAAGAAATTGCCCAAAAATTAACCACTAACAATGGGGTGGCAATTGCTGAATACAAAAACTTAACAGTTGCGCAAATGACAACTTTACGTCAAGAAGCGTTAAAACAAGGTATCGAAGTTAAAGTGTACAAGGATTCATTAGTAAGAAGAGCTGCTAGTGAAAGTAACCTTGAACCTTTAAATGAATTCTTAACTCAACAAAATGTTTTCATTTTTTCAAAAGAAGACGGGGTGGCAGCACCTAAACTCGTGGCTGAATTTGCCAAAAAGAACAAAGATTTAGTTTTAAAAGCAGGAATCTTTGAAGGTAAAATTCAAGACACAACTGCAATTAATAACATTGCTTCTCTTCCATCAAAAGAAGAACTTTATTCAATGTTTGCCAACTCTTTATTGTATCCATTGCGTCAAGTGATGAATGCAATCAAAGCAGTTGCTGACACTAAAGCGTAGTTAAATAAGAATAACAACAAACTCGTACTAGATAGTATTAATTATGAAAACCATTAAAGGAGAATAAAATTATGGCAGTCACAAAAGACGATATTATTAAAGCATTAGAAACCATGACTTTAACTGATCTAAACGATTTAGTTAAAGGAATTGAAGAACACTTTGGAGTAGTTGCTGCTGCTGCAGTTGCTGCCCCAGCAGCTGGAGCTGACGCTGCTGCTGCCCCTTCAGAAGTAACTGTTTTCTTAGCAGAAGCAGGAGCACAAAAAGTGCAAGTTATCAAAGTAGTTAAAGAACTTACTGGATTAGGGTTAATGGATGCCAAAAAATTGGTTGATGGAACTTTACCAGTAGCAATTAAGGAAAACATTAAACCAGAAGAAGCAGAACAAATTAAAGAAAAATTAGTTGCTGCTGGAGCTTCAGTAGATATTAAATAATTAGACTTATTTAAAACCTAATTAAATAACAAGGCAAATTTATTTCTATAAATTTGCCTTTTTTCTTTGTTTTTATGGTAAAATTTTTGCAGTGATTTTAGTTTAGTTAGTTAAGAGCTTCTACTAGATCAAGCATTTAATAAAATCTGCAGATAATTAACAGTAGAAAGTGATACTTGCATGATTAGTCTTGAATATTTTCTCGATGAAAAATGGTATAAGAAAAATCTTTCTAAATTAAAGGACAATCGTTTTTTAACTAAACTACCTGGAATTAAAGGTAACAAGTTTAGTTGAAAATTCAGAGAAAATGTACAACAAGACCGTTTTCTTTTTGATTATCTTGCTGCTTATCGGGTTGACCGAATGGAAAAAACTTACCGTGGGTTTAATTATTTTGAGATTATCAGTTTTCTTTTAATTGATGGTAACTTAAAAGAGGACAAACCCGCCAGTGTTTTATATAAGAATTTAGTGCAGTTGAACAATGACAGATTGAAGCCTAATTCTTATGACTTGAAGTTGATGCGGAACATTCTGCAAGTATATGATTTAATATATCAAAACAATTTTCCTTTAAACGAGGAAAATTTTGAACTTGTGGTTCACATTTTATTTTTGGGGTTGGATTCTAGTTTAGATTCTTTAAGTGATCGAAAAAGAACAAAAGAAACTCCAAGTGCCTTTCATCATTTATTAGATCCAGGATTAATTGATCAAGAGATGCATAACTTTTGGGAATACTTAAAAGACATTCCTGAAAATGATTTTTCTGGATTTACTAAAGCGTTTATTTTAGGGTTAGAGTTTCTCTATATCAGTCCGTTTCAAAGTTTAAACCTAATGATGATGCAGTTTATTATTAAATGGTATTTATTTCAACTTGATAATGACTTTACTTATCTTGGCTTTGGTTTGCTAATGGGGGTAAATTTCGAAACATTTGTTGAAGTGATTGATGAATTGTTTGCAACTGATTTTAATTGTGACCGATATTTAGCTTTGTTTCGGTTAATGACTAAAAACCAAGCTAATATGATGAAACGATTTTATTGAATGGTTAATAGCGTGAAGAAACCTTTAAGAACGAAAAAAGAATTTAATGCTGATGATTTAAGGTTTTTTATGAGTTGTCTAATGCTTTTGCCTTCAGAGTTTAATGAAAAAATGATTGAAGAAAACCCTTTCATTAATCAGATTTTAAATGGAAAAGAAGTCATTACCACTAAGTTGAACCAACTGGTGAATTTAGAGGTTTTACAAAGATCTCGTCAGAAAAACAAAGACTATTATATATGAGCAAACCCTGACTATCACAAAATTAACCACTTGTTAGTGGATGAAGCATGCAAACAAAAATAAGGAGAAACTATGAGTTATAAAATTAAGAAAATTAATAACCGCACCACAAGAAGGGATTACACCAAAGTTTCTGGGAAGTTACCTTTACCAAATTTAGTAGAAGTTCAAACTGACACTTTTGAATGATTTAAGACTAAGGGGATTCAAGAAGTATTTGATGAAATTTTTCCTATTGTTAGTCCAAATGGTCAAGCAACTTTAGCATTGGATGATTGAGAGTTTCGTACTCCACGAATTAGCATCGCTCAAGCTAAAGAAGAATCAAAGATTTATGATGAACCCATTTACGCTAATTTAACCTTAACAATTAATAAAGAAAATGAAATTGTTAGCAAAGAAGGATTAAAAATTGTTGGTGGCGATTTTGGTGTTTTCTTTAAGAATTGGTTAGAAAACCAGTTGGAAAATAAAAACGTGGTCTTAACCAAAAATGTTGATAATTTGTACTTTTATGAAGCAAAGACTAAAAGCTCTACTCATCCAGACATTATTGAATTAACTTTGATTGATGAAACTGAAGAAGAATTAGTTATTAACTTAACTGTTTATAAAAAGGGTGAAGTTTTTATGGGAGATTTCCCGTTAATGACTGATGCAGGAACTTTTATTATTAATGGTAGTCAAAAAGTGATTGTTTCTCAATTAGTTCGTTCACCAGGTGCTTACTTTAACAAGGAATTGAACCGTAAAAATGGAGAGATGATTTACAGTGCTAACATTATTCCTTCGCGAGGAACTTGATTAGAATTTGAAACTGAAAATAAACGTAATGCCAATGGTGATTTAGAAGAAGTTTTGTATGTTAAAATCGACAAATCTCGTAAAACTACAGCTACTAGTTTAATTACTGCCTTGGGAATTAAACCCGCTCAAGCTTTAGAACTATTTGACAGTTCTAATTTGATTAATAATACTTACCAACAAGATGGATTAACTGGAGATGGGGAAACTGATTGAGAAAACGCAGTTCAAGACATCTATAAAAAGATTCGTCAAGGAGAAACTGCTACTGCTGATGGTGCTTCAAAGTATTTAAATGGATTATTATTTGACCGTCGTAAATATGATTTAACTAAAGCAGGTCGTTTTAAATTAAACCAAAAATTAGCGATTAAAAACCGTCTTTTAGGAACCAGATTAGCTGAAGACGTTCTTGATGCACAAGGTAAAGTTTTAATTCCCAAAGACACATTAGTTAACAAAGAAAACTACGAAGAAGTTCGTGAGATTTTTAGTCGTGATGTGATGACCACTACTCTTGATTTCCTAAATGATATCAACAGTCCTAAAGCTATTCAAAAGGTAAAAGTTTACCGTGATAATGATTTGAAAACTAAAACAATCACTTTATTAGGAATTACTGGTCACTCAAATGATGAATTCTTAAACATTGCTGATGTTTTAGCAACAATTTCTTATGCAGAAAACTTGCATTATAACATTGGTCAAATTGATGATATTGATCATTTAGGAAATCGCCGCGTAAGAACAGTGGGAGAATTGTTGCAAAACCAATTACGTATCGGAATGATTCGAATTGAAAAGAACGTACGAGAAAAACTTTCAACCGCTCAATTATTTAAGGTTAAGCCTTCAACAATTATTAACAACAAACCTTTAACTGCTGTGATTGGAGAATTCTTTAATCTATCCCAACTTTCTCAATTCATGGATCAAATTAACCCATTATCAGAATTAACTAATAAACGTCGGTTGACTGCGCTAGGACCAGGAGGATTGTCTCGTGATCGTGCTGGCTTAGAAGTGCGGGATGTTCACGATTCTCATTATGGAAGAATTTGTCCAATTGAAACTCCTGAAGGACCAAATATTGGGTTGATTAACAACTTAGCAACCTATGCAAAAGTTAATGAGTATGGATTTATTACCACTCCTTATCGAAGAGTTAAAAACGGTGTTATTAATAACGATGATATTCGTTATTTAACTGCTGATGAAGAAAATAATTATGTAATCGCGCAAGCAAACGTTAAACAAGATGATAGTGGGAAAATTTTAGAAGAAACTGTCATTTCGCGTTATAAAGGTGATGACATCATTGCCAACGTTCAAGATGTTGATTATATTGATGTTTCTCCAAAACAAATTTTCTCAATTGCTACTAGTTGTATTCCGTTCTTAGAAAACGATGATGCTAACCGGGCATTGATGGGAGCAAATATGCAACGTCAAGCTGTACCACTTTTAAGACCTGAAGCACCATTAGTAGGAACTGGGGTTGAATTTGAAGCTGCCAGAGACTCTGGAAGTGCAATTGTTGCTAAAGAAGGCGGAATTGTTCGTTATGTTGATGCCAAAGTGATTACTGTGGAAACTAGTCAAGGAACTACTACTTACCCATTAGCTGATTTTGAACGTTCAAATAACGGAACTGCAATTGCGCAAAACCCAATTGTTAACCTTGGTGATACAGTTGAAAAAGGTGAGATTATTGCTGATGGTCCTTCAATGGATGAAGGAGAATTAGCGATTGGTCAAAACGTTGTGGTTGCCTTTACAACTTATAATGGTTACAACTATGAAGATGCGATTGTAATGAGTGAACGTGTGGTTATGGAAGACCGTTTTACTTCAATTCACATTGATGAGTACACTATTGAACGTAGAAATACTAAACAAGGTGAAGAAGAAATTACTCGTGAAATTCCTAACATCTCTGAAAATTCAAAGAAATATTTAGATAGTGATGGAATTGTTGCGATCGGAACTGAAGTTAAGCATGGTGATATTTTAGTAGGAAAAGTAACTCCCAAAGGACAAGTACAACTTTCTCCAGAAGATAAGTTATTAAACGCAATTTTTGGTGAAAAATCACGTAACGTTAAAGATAATTCTTTAAAAGTACCAAATGGTGGGGATGGAATTGTTCAAACTGTTAAACGTTTCACGCGTGAAGATTATGACTTAGCACCTGATGTTTTAGAAATTGTTAAGATTTATGTCGTTCAAAAACGAAAAATCCAAGAAGGGGACAAAATGTCTGGACGTCACGGGAATAAAGGGGTTATTTCACGAATCCTTCCTGTAGAAGACATGCCTCACTTAGAAGATGGAACCCCAGTTGATATTATGTTAAACCCTCAAGGGGTGCCTTCACGGATGAATATTGGACAAATCTTAGAAATTCATTTAGGAATGGCTGCTAAAAAACTTGGTATCAAGGTTGCAACTCCTGTTTTTGAAGGTTTAAATGAACAAGAGTTAGATGAGATTATGCAAGAAGCTGGAATGACTAACTTTGGAAAAGTGAAGTTAATTGATGGAGCAACTGGAGAGGTTATGGATAAACCAATTGCAGTTGGAGTTATGTACATGCTAAAACTTTCTCACATGGTTGATGATAAATTACATGCAAGAAATGTTGGTCCTTATTCTTTAATTACCCAACAACCATTGGGTGGAAAAGCCCAAAATGGGGGACAAAGATTTGGAGAAATGGAAGTTTGAGCGTTAGAAGCTTATGGAGCTGCACATACTTTAAGAGAAATTCTTACGATTAAATCTGATGACATTAAAGGTCGGGTAAAAACTTATGAAGCAATTGTGCGTTCAAAGAAAATTCCTGAACCAGGAATTCCTGAGTCATTTAATGTGTTAACTAAAGAAATTATGGGTCTAGGATTTGACATGTTTATGATTGATGAACAAGGCAACAAATCAGCAATTAGTGCTTATGATCGCGCTGATAGTGATGTGGAAGAAGACTTGTATGCTTCAAATCAAGGTGATTATCACTCTCCAAGTGATGAAGAAATTATTGCATCAAATATTGAGCCAGAAGTCTTAGTAAATATGACTAGTGGTGAAGAAAGTAATGATTAAGAAAGGGCGTAACTAAATGGAAAATAAGAAGAATAAAAAATCAATTAAGATTGAATTATCAAGTCCAGAAGCGATTCGTTCTTGATCTCATGGTGAAGTTAAAAAACCAGAAACTATTAATTATAAAACTTTAAAAGCAGAAAAAGATGGTTTATTTGATGAACGAATCTTTGGACCGATTAAAAGTTTTGAATGTGCTTGTGGAAAGTACAAAAAAGCTAACCCGATGAACAAAGGAAAAGTTTGTGAAAAATGTGGGGTTGAATTAACTGAATCAATCGTACGAAGAGAAAGAATGGGGCACATTGAGTTAGAAGAACCAGTTGCGCACATTTGAATGCTAAAAGTGGCACCAAGTCGGATTGCAGCAGTTTTAGATTTGAAAACTAAAGAATTAGAAGAAGTTGTTTACTTTGTTTCTTATATTGTTTTAGAAACCGGGGATTCACAGTATCTAACTGCTAAACAAGTGCTTGATTTAGAAAATTCAAAGTCAAGTTCAAAAACTCGTGAAGCATTGTTAAATACAATTCGTGAGGAAGTTTTGGCTAAAATTGAAGATCTTGAATCACGCGATGCCAGAAAAGCTCAGAGAATGATTTTAGAGTTAGAAGACCCAATGATTCCGTTTTCAATTGATGAAGCATCTGGTTTAATTGCAAAATATACCAAAGCTAAGTTTGGTATTGGGGCTGCAGCAATTGAATACTTGTTGCAAAAAATCAATGTTGATGATGAAATCAAAACTTTGAAAGCAAATCTAAAGACAAACCATTCTGCAACTGATCAAACTAAAATGATGAAACGTTTAGAAGTCTTAGATGCTTTTAAGAGATCTAATGCTAAACCAGAATGAATGATTATGCACGTTTTGCCAGTTATTCCCCCAGATATTCGTCCAATTATTCAATTGGATGGAGGAAGATTTACCACTTCTGAGATTAATGACTTGTATCGTCGAATCATTATTCGGAACGAACGTTTAAGAAAAGTGAAGTCAATGAGCGCGCCTTCAATTATTGTTAACAATGAAAAAAGAATGTTACAAGAAGCAGTTGACGCCTTGATGGATAACGACCGTAAGGCCCGTCCAGTGGTAGGAAAAGATAAGCGTCCATTAAAATCATTAACTTCAACTTTAAAGGGAAAACAAGGGCGTTTCCGTCAAAACTTACTGGGAAAACGAGTAGATTATTCTGGTCGTTCAGTAATTGCAATTGGTCCAGATTTAAAAATGTACCAAGCAGGAATTCCTCGTGAAATGGCAATCACCTTGTTCAAACCATTTATTATTCAATGATTACAAGAACATGATTATGCTGATAATGTTAAATCAGCAGAACGAATGATTAATGGAAACGATCCTCACGTTTGAGAAGCGATTGAACAAGTGATTAAGGATCGTCCTGTTTTGTTAAACCGGGCACCAACCCTTCACCGTCTGGGAATTCAAGCTTTTGAACCAAAAATTGTTAAGGGAAAAGCGATTCGTTTGCACCCACTAGTAACTACTGCATTTAATGCCGACTTTGATGGAGACCAAATGGCAGTTCACTTACCAATTACTCCTGAAGCAATCGGTGAAGCGAGAGCTTTAATGTTGGGATCAAATGCAATTTTGGGACCAAAAGATGGAAAACCTATTGTAACTCCAACTCAAGATATGATTCTTGGTAACTATTATGTCACTTTAGAAGAGAAGGGTGTTGAGGGAGAAGGTATGGTATTTGCTTCTTCTTTAGAAGCAAAAACAGCTTATGAACAAGGGGTGGTTAACCTAAATGCGTTAGTAGCGATTCCTGTTGATAGTTTAAAAAAATATCATTTTGACCAAAAGGATAAGAATAGTTATTTAATGACTACAGTAGGAAAAATTTTGTTTAACGAAATTTTTGTTGAACCATTTCCTTGAATTAATACTCCTGATATTATGAATGCTGAAGTTATGGTGCAAGATTATTTAATTGATCCAAACCAGACTACAGTAACAGAATGAATTAATACTCATGAAATTATGCAACCAATTAAGAAAAAGGAACTTTCAAAGATTATTGAACGTTACTTTAATGCTTATGGATCAAGAGCAACAGCACAAATGTTAGATAACATGAAAGATTTGGGTTACTATTATTCAACTAAATCTGGAACGACAATTAGTGCTGGAGACGTTGTTGCTTATACTGAAAAATATGATGAGTTTAAAGTTGCTGATAAAAAAGTTGATCAAATTAATGAATTCTACAACGAAGGATTATTAACTGAAGGTGAAAAGAAACAACGTGTCATCAAGGTTTGATCTGATGTTAAAGATAACATTCAAAAAGAATTAGAAGTGATTTTAAAAGAAGATCCAAAAAACCCGGTGTTTGTGATGTCAGATTCGGGAGCACGGGGAAATGTTTCGAACTTTACCCAACTTGTAGGAATGCGGGGATTGATGAACGATACTAAGGGAGATATTAAAGAAATTCCAATTAAGTCTTCATTTAGAGAAGGATTAACTGTTTCAGAATACTTTATCTCAACTCACGGAGCGAGAAAAGGAATGGCTGATATTGCTTTAAAAACTGCAGACTCTGGATATCTAACCCGTCGTTTAGTTGATGTATCGCAAGAAATGGTTGTTTTAGCAGAAGATTGTCATCCTGCTAAAGGATTTATGGTTTCAGCGATTATTGATACTAAACATCAAAACGTGATTGTACCATTAAAAGATCGTTTACTTGGTCGTCATTCTTTTGATGATGTTGAAGATGACCAAGGTAATGTCTTGGTGCATAAAGACGAATTGTTTACTCCTGACTTGGCGCAAAAAGTAATTGATGCCGGAATTACAACCATCAACATTCGTTCAGTATTAACTTGTGACAATGATCACGGAGTTTGTCAAAAATGTTATGGAATTAACTTGGCAACTGGTAGTGAAGTTAAGTATGGAGAACCAGTTGGAGTAATTGCTGCACAATCAATTGGAGAACCAGGAACTCAACTTACGATGCGGAACTTCCATACTGGTGGGGTTGCTGGAGATGCTGATATTACCCAAGGATTACCAAGAATTAAAGAATTGCTTGACGTGACTACGCCAAAAGGTTCAATTGCGGTAATTTCAAAAGTAGCAGGAGCAGTTAAAAGTATTCAAAACAACGACGGAATTTCTGAAATTGTCATTGAAAGTTTAAGTGGCGAAGATGAAAAGTACCATACTGTTTATAATGCAATTGTTCGGGTTGAAGTTGGTCAAAAAGTTGAACCTGGTGAAAAATTAACTGAAGGTTCAATTGATATTAAAGAATTGCTAGATGTAGCGTCTGTTGAGGCGGTTCAAAACTACATCTTAAAAGAAGTCCAACAAGTTTATCGTTTACAAGGAATTGAAATTGCTGACAAGTACATTGAAATTATTATTAAACAAATGTTAGGAAAAGTAAAAATTACTGAAGCTGGAGAAACTGATTTATTACCAGGAGAAGTTGTAACCCAAAAACGTTTCCGTAATGCTGTTCAACAAGCATTCTTGAACAACCAACAACCACCATTAGCAAAACCAGTGATTTTTGGAATTAAAAAAGCACCATTGGAGTCAGAATCATGATTATCATCAGCTTCATTCCAAGATACAGCACGAGTTTTAACTAAAGCAGTTGTCCGTGGTCAAGAAGACCACTTGGATGGTTTGAAAGAAAACATTATGTTAGGGAACCTAATTCCTGCAGGAACTGGTTTAACTGGCACACAAGAAGTTATGAAGATTGGTGAAGAATATCACAAGTCTGAATACTAAGAAATTTAAAAGCAGTTGTTAACAACTGCTTTTTTTCTGTGCTGTAAACAAAAGCTGAATTTTGTATAATTAAAACAAGAAAAAGAAAGAAGGTTTTGTTGATGAAACCAAGAATTTATATTAGTAATGACCATACTGGGGTAGAAATGAAACAGGCAATTGTCAAATATTTAACCAGTCTTGATTATCAAGTAACTGATTTAGGAAATGTTGATGGAAAATCTTGCAGTTATGCTAGCAAAGGTTTGGAATTGGGAGAAAAGATTGCTGGTGATAAAGACTGTTTAGGAGTTGCTTTGTGTGGTACGGGAATTGGCATTTCAATTGCGGCAAACAAAGTTAAAGGAGTTAGAGCAGGATTAGTTTCTGAATTAGAGACTGCCCAGTTGATTCGTGAGCACAACGATTGTAATGTGATTGCGATGGGGGCAAGAATGATCGCTGTTGATAAGGCTTTAAAACTAGTTGACGCCTTTTTAAAGAGTGAATTTGCTCATGGTCGTCACGAAGAAAGGGTAAAAACAATTAATGAATACCATGGATAAGCGCATCCAGAGAGCTTTAAACAAAGAATTAAATCGTCAACAAACTCACATTGAATTAATTGCTTCAGAAAACTATGTTTCAGAGGCGGTCTTAACTGCCAATGGTTCGATTTTTACCAATAAGTATGCTGAAGGATATCCTCATAAACGTTATTATGGAGGTTGTGCCTATATTGATGAAGTTGAAAGTTTAGGTATTGAATTAGCAAAAGAAATTTTTGGTTGTGATCACGCCAACCTTCAACCCCACTCAGGATCGCAAGCAAACCAAGCGGTTTATCAAGCTTTATTAAATCCTGGTGATAAGGTGCTAGCAATGGATTTGAATGCTGGAGGGCATTTAACGCATGGTTCTAAAGTCAACTTTTCTGGAAAAACCTATCACTTTGCTTTTTATGGTGTTGATCAAAAAACTGAAATGTTAGATTATGATTTAATTGCTAGACAAGCTCGAGAATTTCAACCAAAATTGATTGTTACTGGAGCTAGTGCTTATTCTCGTAAAATTGATTTTGCTAAATTTAAAGAAATTGCTGATGAGGTTGGTGCGAAATTGATGGTGGATATGGCTCACATTGCTGGATTGGTGGCTACAGGAATGCATCAAAATCCAGTACCTTATGCTGATGTAGTTACAACCACAACCCACAAAACGCTTCGTGGAGCTAGGGGGGGGATGATTTTGTGTAAACAAGAGTATGCTAAAAAGATTGATTCTGCAGTTTTTCCTGGAACTCAAGGTGGCCCTTTAGAAAACTTAATTGCAGGAAAAGTCCAAGCATTATGCGAAGTTCAAACTCCAGAGTTCAAACTTTATGGCCAACAAATTGTTAAAAATGCTCAAGCACTTGCTCAAGCACTTGAGCAAAACGGAATTAAGTTATTAACTAACGGAACAGATAATCACTTGATTAATTTTGATGTTAAAAAAACCTTTAATTTAACTGGAAGAGAAGCTGAAAAGATTTTAGAAAGTATTGGCATTGTCACAAATAAAGAATTACTTCCCTTTGACAAAGAAACTCCTTATAATACTTCAGGATTAAGAATCGGAACTCCAGCAATGACTACTCGCGGTTTTAAAGAACCAGAATTTATTGCTGTGGGAGAAATCATTGCTCAGGCTTTGAAGAATCCTGATTCTGCTAATTTAACTACCTTACATCAACAAGTAGAAGGGCTTTGTGCTCAGTTCTTGATTTATCCCAATTTAAAATATTAGAAAGAAGAAATTATTTATGTCTGTCTTTGAACTAAAACATCCTTTGATTATTGACAAGTTGACCAGAATGCGTCGCAAAGAAACTACGAGTAAAGATTTTCGTGAAAATCTCAATGAGATTGCTGGATTAATGGTTTATGAAGTATTTCGTGATTTACCTTTAAGTGAACAAACCATTCAAACTCCCTTGGTTGAGACAACTGGTTATGTAATTAAAACTCCTGTGGTACTAGTCCCAATTATTCGAGCTGGATTAGGAATGGTCGAAGGAATTCAACAATTAGTACCCACAAGCCGGGTAGCACATATTGGTTTGTATCGTGATGAGGTTACTAAACAACCAGTGCAATACTATGCTAAACCTACTCCTGATGTTAATCGATCATATGTTTTGGTGGTTGACCCGATGTTAGCAACTGGTGGTTCTGCTAATAAAGCACTAATGATTGCTAAAGAGTGAGGAGCAAAAACGATTAAGTTTATTTGTTTGGTAGCAGCGCCTCAAGGGATTGAGTCGTTGCAAACTGCTCATCCTGATGTTGACATTTATGTAGCAAGTATTGATCAAAGTTTAAATGATGAGGGTTATATTATTCCTGGATTAGGGGATGCTGGTGACCGAATTTTTGGTACTAAGTAGTTTTTGTTAATAAAACCAAGCTTGTAATTTTCAAAAACAGTTTAGATAAGCATTTTAAAGAAGGAAAAAACCTGTTGGAAGCAACTGCTTTTTAGCAGGTTTTTTTAGTTTTAGTCGCGCAATAAAATTTAGTTTGTATTAAAATAAAGGAGATGGATATTATATTTAAGATTGAGGTATAGGGATGGGCCAATCTTTTCTTGCCCAGAAGTGAAGACAAACAAATAAATGATTTGTGCTTGGATTGATTTCTTTGATGATAACTATTTTTTTGGTTTTAATCATTTTAGTGACAACCAAGACAACCAAAGTTGACTGAAGTTGAATAATTGGTTATGTGGTGGCCTTTTTTTGTAGTACCACAGCTCTTTTTTTAATCTATTACGCTTATAAAGTTTTAATTAGAACAGAAAATTATTACACTTATCTTTTCTTATTTATCTCAAGATTTGGTCTATATTTTATTCCATTCATACTTGCTGTTTTTGTTCCTGGAGATAAAGTTTCGGTGTTTGGGGTGCTAATTGGTTTTGCCCCAATTGTTCTGTTACCACTTTTTCAAGGAGGTTATCAGATTCTGACCACTAAACAAACAACAAGTACGAGTAAATTAAAGAAGTCTGGAAGGGGGGCTTAATGTTGGGGCCACAACTTAGTTCAATTGGGGATTATTTTTCTGATAATTGACACCATTGACAACCACAATTACTATCAATCGTTTTTACCGCTTTAATTATTAGTGCGATTTGTTTGGTTTATAACATCAAGATTCGCAATCACCAAGAAGAAGAACGGATGAGTGGTTTTCTGGTTTTGATGGAAATGTTCATTCTTTTTTGTGAAGATTTAGTCGTGCAGGCAATGGGCAAGAAACACAGGAAATTAACTCCTTATGCAATGTATCTAATTATGTACATTTTTGTGGGTAGTTTGATTTCATTAATCGGAATTGAATCCTTAGCAACTTCTTATACTATTGCTTTTAGTCTTGGTTTAATTAGCTTCTTGTCAGTTTACTACTTTGGGTTTAAATACCAAAAGTGAGCTTATTTTAAACGTTATAAGAATCCGATTGAAATCTTTACCCAATTTACCCCATTAATTTCAATTTCTTTCCGTTTATTTGGGAATTTGTTGGGTGGATCAATCATTTTGGGATTGGTTTATGCGTTGTTTATCAACGTTCAATCAAGTTTTGATGGTACAGGTAACCATGTGGGAAGAATTTATGGAACAGTTGGAGGATTTGAAGATAATTGAAACTACCAGTATATTTACTTTTGGTCTGGTTTTAATATCTTTACTACTGCTTTTGCGCCGTGATTACACATGTATTTCGACCTTTTTGATGGAGGAGTACAAGCGTTGGTCTTTACGATGCTAACCTTCTCTTATTGATCAGAAGCGATGGGAGAAACTGATGACAGTACCAGTGTAAAAACTGTCCAAAAAGGGAAGGGTTCGATTTTGCATCGTCATCATGGACGAGCAGAGAAAACTACTTCACCAAATGAAGATCTTGCAATTCAAATTGCTTTATAAAAAATAATTTAAGGAGAAAATCAAATGTTATTTGCTGATTTAATGACTAATGTCTATTTAAACTTTTTTAGTGCTTTTGCCACTGTTTTACCAAACTTACTTGCCACTGGAGCTACTACTGGAGATGGATTGAAATTTCTTGGTGCTGGAGTTGCTGGTATTGGGGTACTTGGAGCTGGAATCGGTCAAGGGATTGCTGCTCAAGGAGCATGTATGGCGATTGGAAGAAACCCAGAAATGGCTTCAAAAATCCAATCAGCAATGATTATTGGTGCTGGAATCGCTGAATCTGGAGCGATTTACTCACTAGTTATTGCCATTTTATTAGTCTTTGTTGCTTAGTTAAAAGTATTTATGAATAGAAAGAAGGGTTAAAGAATGTTTTTATTAGAAGGAACAGCAGGGGTTCCTGAAGTTGTTGCCCAGTTATTTCCTAACCTACCAAACTTTATTGCCCATGTTTTAGCAACAATTATTATTTTGGTTTTACTAACCAAATGAGTTTATAAGCCGTTTCGGAATTCAGTTGATAACCGTCGGGCAAAAATTAACGAATTATTAGATGAAGCGGTTGATAAACAAACTAAGGCAAACAAAGATCGCCATCAAGCAGCATCATTGTTAAATGATGCTAAGAGTCAATCTTCATTAATTTTGAAAAATGCCCGTGCTGATGCTGATGTTCAACGTTTGAAGATTCTTGATGAAGCCACTAAACAAGCAACAACACTGCAATCACAAGCAAAAAATTCAATTTTAAAAGAACGTTTAGATGCTCAGAGTGAGATTAAACAAACAATTATTGATGTTGCCTTTCAAGCTGCTCAAGAAATTTTAAAAGAAGATATTAACTCAAAGAAGAATCAAGCGTTGATTGAAGATTTTTTAGAACAACTTGATAAAGTTAAAGGTTCAAAATAATGGCGTTATTAGACCAAAGGGTGATTGATAATTGAGCAATAGCGTTAAGTAATATTGCCTTAGAGCAAAATCAAGCCAAAGCCTATGTTGAACAAGCTAGTGTTCTGGTAGAAGTTTTAAAAGATCAAGACAAATTTGTAGCGATGCTAAGTGCAAAGAACATCAGTGATGAAAGTGGGGAAATGAAAGCCAAGATAGTTGATGAAACCTTTGCATCATTTAGCTTCGTTCCTGAAATTTTAAACATGATGAAAATGCTTTCACAATTAGGTGAATTTGTTTATGCTCGCGATATTTTTAAAAAAACCCGGAAGATTTTAACCCAGGCAGCGGGATTGGCCTACGGAGTAGCGTGATCGACGCAATCACTTGATGCAAAGACTTTAACAGCTTTAGAAAAGAAAATTGGTACAATCTTGAACCACAAAGTTAAATTAGTAAACAAGCTTGACTTAGATTTAATTGGTGGGGTGCAAGTGGTAATTGAAAACCGAATTTTTGATGGATCAATTAAAGGTAAGTTGGATAAGATTCGTTATGAAATAATGGAAAATACAAAGAATTCAGAAGGGGTGGAGTAGATTTATGGCTTTTAATATTAAAGAAATCTCAACAGTGATTGAGAGCCAGATTAAGCGTTATGGACAAGAAGTTGTTCAAAGCGAAGAAGGAACAATCATCACTGTAGGAGATGGTGTGGCTATGATTTATGGTTTAGACAATGCCTTAATGGGTGAATTGTTATTGTTTCCTCATGATGTTTATGGAATGGTTTTAAATCTGGAAGAAGGTCTGGTTGGAGCAGTTATTTTAGGTAATGACACTTTGATTAAAGAGGGTGATAAGGTTCGTCGCACTGCAAAAGTAGTTGAAGCACCAGTCGGAGATGCCCTGTTGGGAAGAGTAGTTAATGCTTTGGGTCAACCAATTGATGGTGGAGGAGAAATTAAAGTTAGCAAACATGCTCCAGTAGAAAAGATTGCCACAGGAGTTATGGCCAGAAAATCTGTTGATCAACCCCTAGAAACTGGAATTCTTTCTCTTGATGCGATTATTCCGGTTGGTAAAGGTCAACGGGAATTGATTATTGGTGATCGTCAAACTGGGAAAACTGCGATTGCAATTGATGCCATCTTGAACCAAAAAGGAAAAAAGGTAAAGTGTGTTTATGTTGCGATTGGCCAAAAGGACTCCACAATTGCGCAAATTAGTGAAAAGTTAAGAAAATTTGGAGCAATGGATTATACAGTGATTGTTAATGCGGGTGCTTCTGAAGCCGCACCAATGCAATATCTTGCTCCTTATACAGGGGTCACGATGGCTGAAGAATGAATGAGTCAAGGTGAAGATGTCTTAATTGTTTATGATGATTTGTCTAAACATGCAGTTGCTTATCGAGAAATGTCGTTGCTATTAAGAAGACCACCAGGAAGAGAGGCTTATCCTGGAGACGTGTTCTATTTACATTCTCGTTTATTAGAACGAGCAGCTAGGGTGACAAAGGAATATGGTGGAGGATCAATTACAGCTCTACCAGTGATTGAAACCCAAGCAGGTGACATTTCTGCCTATATTCCCACCAATGTGATTTCAATTACTGATGGACAAATTTTCTTACAAGCAGATTTATTTAATGCTGGAATTCGTCCTGCTATTGATACAGGATTATCTGTATCGCGGGTAGGGTCTTCAGCGCAAATCAAAGCAGTAAAACAAGTTTCAGGAACTTTAAAATTAGATTTAGCTCAATACTTTGAATTACAATCTTTTGCTAAGTTTGGTTCTGATCTTGATGATTCGACTAAAGCAATTTTGGATAATGGGACGAAGATTATGGAAATGCTGAAACAAAAACAATACCATCCGATTAATCAAATCGATGAAGCGTTTGTTTTATTAGCGATTAAAGAACGTTTAATTAAGTGACTACCTCTTGATGAGATGAAAAACTTTAAGGATGCAATTATTGATTTCTTCCACCAGGATGCTGATGCTAAAAAACTTTATACTAAAGTTGCTAAAGCAAAAGCTTTTGATGATGCTAGTTTAGCAGAGGGTAAAAAATACTTAGGAACAGTGGTTAAAACTTTGACTAATAATCTTGCTAACTACCAAGTTGGTAATTATGGTAATCAAGCTGATTTTGATCACTTAGGTAAATAAGATGCCAAATTTAAGTGGATTAAAAGCAGAAATTATTTCGGTTGGTGAAATTACTAACATCACTGATGCGATGCAATTGGTAGCTTCAGCCAAGTTGCGGAGAGCAGGAAAAAAAATTACTGAAACCCAACAATATGTTTCAGAAGTTTATAGTGTCTTTAATGAAATTATTCAACAAACTGATGATTCGCCTTTTTTAAAACCAGATGAAACTACCTTTAAAAAAACTCTCTGAGTAGTTGTTAATTCTAATCTTGGGTTATGTGGTGGTTATAACACTAATATTAACAAAGAAGTCATGCACCAAATTAAACCAGATGATGAAATCTATGCTTTGGGTTCTAAAGCAGTTGCATTTTATAGTGCAAGAAAGATTAAAATTATTAAAAGCAGAGTTGATATTGATGTGAATTTTTCTAGCTCAATTGCTGGTGAAATTGGACAAGAATTAATGGGGTATTACACTTCCCACCAGTTTGATGAAATCAAACTTGCTTATACAAAGTTTATTAATAACGTGACTTTTACTCCCACCACCTTACGATTGTTTCCAATTGTTAAAAATAAAGTCGTTGATAAAGCAATTAATGCTACGAATTTACAAGTAGAGTTTGAACCAGATGCCCAAACAATTTTAGAAAAAACTATTAACCTTTATCTCAACACAGTATTGTACGGAACGATTGCTGAATCACAGGTTTCTGAACAAGCTTCTCGAAGAACAGCTATGGATGCTGCGACAAAAAACGGTAAAGAAATGGTTGAAAAACTTAACATTAAATATAACCGTGAACGACAAGCAGCAATTACCCAAGAAATTTCTGAAATTGTGGGTGGAGCAAACGCTTTAGCAGAAAATTAAAGGAGGTCAAAAGAAGAATGGCTACAAAAGTAAAACAAAAAACTACTCTTAAAACTGATGAAAAGGTTATGGGAAAAATTATTCAAATTTTAGGTCCTGTAGTGGATGTAAAGTTTGACGAAGACAATATGCCAAACTTATTGGATGCTTTACAAGTTAAGAACCAAGATCAGGTTTTGACTTTGGAAGTAGAACAACACGTGGGTGATGATGTTGCTCGCACTATTGCGATGGGTTCAACTGATGGTCTAATGCGGGGACAAATGGTGATTAACACCAAAAGCCCAATTACAGTTCCAGTGGGTGAACAAACTTTAGGAAGAATGTTTAATGTGTTGGGAGAAGCAATTGATGAAAAACCTCAACCTGATGGAGAACGAAACCCAATTCATCGTGCCGCACCTTCTTATGATGAGCTTGTTACTAGTGCAGAAATCCTTGAAACTGGGATTAAAGTTATTGATTTAATGGTTCCTTTTGCTCGAGGAGGGAAGGTTGGATTATTTGGAGGAGCAGGAGTTGGAAAGACTGTGCTAATTCAAGAATTAATCAACAACATTGCCAATGCTCATAGTGGGGTGTCAGTTTTTGCAGGAGTTGGGGAACGAACTCGTGAAGGAAACGACCTTTACTTTGAAATGGTTGAAGCAGGAGTTATTGATAAGACTTCGTTGGTGTTTGGTCAAATGAATGAACCACCAGGAGCAAGAATGCGAGTGGCGTTAACTGGATTAACAATTGCAGAATATTTCCGTGATCAAAAAAATATGGATGTGCTTTTATTCATTGACAACATTTTTAGATTTACCCAAGCAGGATCAGAAGTTTCAGCACTTTTAGGAAGAATGCCATCAGCTGTTGGGTATCAACCAACTCTTTCTACAGAAATGGGGGCCTTGCAAGAACGAATTACTTCGACAAGTAAAGGTTCAATTACTTCTGTTCAAGCGGTTTATGTTCCTGCTGATGACTTAACTGACCCTGCTCCAGCAACAACTTTTACCCACCTTGATGCTCGAATTGTCTTAGACCGTTCGATTGCTTCATTAGGAATTTATCCAGCAATTGACCCGCTAGAATCTTCTTCAAGAATGTTAGATCCTGATGTGGTTGGTGAAGAACACTACCAAACTGCTCTGGATGTACAAATTACGTTACAAAAATATAAAGAATTACAATCAATTATTAATATCTTGGGATTAGATGAATTATCAGAAGAAGATAAACTGGTAGTCTCTCGTGCCAGAAAGATTCGAAACTTCCTTTCTCAATCTTTCTTTGTGGGGGAAAAGTTCACCGGAAGACCAGGAAAATATGTCAAAGCCAGTGATACGGTACGTTCATTTAGAGAAATTCTTGATGGTAAGGTTGATGAAATTCCTGAAGCTTTATTTATGTATGCTGGGGACATTGAGGATGTAAAACAAGCCCATACTAACCAAGCAAAAAAGGTTCAACAATAGGGTTTAGTGATGGGAATTAAACTTAGAGTTGTTACTCCTGATGGAATTTTTATCAATGATAAAGAAGTTGATATTGTTAATGTTCAAACAATTGATGGTGACATGGGGATTATGAAAAATATGACTCCAATTGTTTCTGCTTTAAAAATCGGGACAATGAGTTTCCGCATTAATAATAGCGTGACTTATGTTCACCTACACCGTGGGATTTTAAAAGTTAGCCCTCAGGAGTGCAGAATCATTACTGAAAGACTTTATTTGGTGAATCAAAGTGGTCAGAAAATTGATACACCAAATAAACTTAATTAAATCTAAAAAAACGCTTACTTTGAGCGTTTTTTAATGTTTATTTGGTGTTTTAATTTCATAATCACTCATTTTAAAAACAAATTCATCAGCTGGAGAGTTACAACTTAAGGGCATTGTTTTGCTATTGTTAAATTTAACTCCTTTTGGTTTTTTGCTTTTCTTGGGAATAGCTTTTAAACTTTGATCAAGTCTTTCTTCAGCATAAGGAAGGTAAGCTCACATCTTATTTTTCTTCAAAAAGTTAATATAACCACGTCAATTAACTCTCAAAGGACGAAAATCGATACGTCCTAAATCTAAATTTTTACCAATGGTGGTAATTTTTTTGTTCATTAAAATTTGTTCTTGAGCATTTTTAATTTTGAAATGAACATTTTTGGGCAAGTCATTAACATGAGCAACGATATTTTCTGCGGTGTCATATTCTGCTAATAGTCGGAGTGCAGTTTGATAATTAAGGTATCTTACTCCTTTAATGTTGTCAGAACTATCACCCATCAATGCTTTAATATCAGCAACTTGTGATGGTGAACAACCCATTTTATCTTCGACAACGTTTTCATCAATAAAACTGCTTGGCGTATTTCTGGTTGATTTCACAACAACTTTAACGTTAGGATTAATTAATTGGTAGCAATCCTTATCGTTAGAAAGAATGTGGACATTATATCCTTTCTTGACTGCGATTCGGGCAATAGTTCCCATTACATCATCGCCTTCAAAATTTTCTTTTTCATATCAAGGAATATGGGCTTGAGAGAGAAAAGTGCGAATAATTTGCATTTGAGGAATTAAATCAGCAGGAGTTTCTTTTCGGTTTGCTTTATATAAAGGGTAAAGATCACGTCTTCAACACCCTTGACCGACATCAAAGGTCACAATCACGGTGTGATAAATGTTAAGATCAATGATTTCGTTAATCTTCGAGATGAAAGTGTAAATGGCGTTAATTTTTACCCCATCCCGGTTAGTAGCAACCTTTTTTCGTTTCAAAGAACCATAATAACCCTTATGAAGAAGGTGATAACCATCAATGAGTAGAATGGTTTGCTTGTTTTTTGTTTTGTCATCCATATTTTACCTAATTTCTGTTTTTTCTTTTTTAATACCTTCACTGGAAGTTGATCGGAGTTTAGAGCATGAAGAGTAATCTCATAACTAATTTTGTGATAGAAAACTTTATTCACAATTTTAATGTCATTTTGTGAGTAAAATCAGTCAAATAGCTTAATAAAACTGATAGTTAAATTCCAATAAGTAGTGATAAATAGCTACTGTGTGTTGCGCAATAGTCCTAGCATTTTGACGATAAGCTCGAACTAAACACCCACTTCTAAACTTAATTCTTCCATAATAACAGACGATTAGAATACAAAGGTTAATTAAATCAAAACTGTTCAACCATCAAAAAGATTGCTCAACTAGCAGTCTTTTCGACTAATCATCCCACTAAACTGCTTTGCTTGTGAGTTTATAAATATAACAATTGTTGGTCGTTCTAATATCTTGATAGGTGTTCAAAAAATCAGTAACTTCATTTTTTGTAGTTTTCTTTTGGATATAGACTTTAAAAAATGATTTTTTATAGTAAGAGTGGTGTGATACTCGTGTTGATTAACAAGAACATTCATGCATTCTTACCCTTTAATTATAACAATCTTTTGCCTAGGACTTATTTTTTAAATAAACTATTTATTTTATAATTATATAAATGTGGCCTAATGATTGCTACTATTATCTATAAGTAAGGAAGTAGAAGAGGTAAAAATGGCTAGTGATAAACAATTAGTGCGGAAGTATGGAAGGATTGCTGACCAAATTATTGCTTTAGAATCCAAAATGCGGGCTTTAAAAGATGAAGACTTCCCAAAGAAAACCAAAGAGTTTAAAGAATACCTATCTCAGTCTAATCGTGATGTTGATACTTTATTAATTGAAGCTTATGCCTTAGCTCGAGAAGCGGCGCGGAGAATTTTGGGATTAAATGCTTTTAAGGTGCAGTTAATTGGGGCGATTGTTTTAAATAGTGGTGATATTGCCCAAATGCGTACTGGGGAAGGAAAAACTTTGACTGGACTATTTCCTACCTACTTAAATGCTTTAACTGGTAAAGGTGTTCATATTGTTACTGTTAATGAATACTTGTCACAACGGGATTCAGAAATTAATGGTCAGGTGTTTGATTTTTTAGGGGTTAGTTATGGTTTGAATTCTGCTAATGCTTCGAAATCTGAAAAGCGCGAAGCTTATGCTCAAGACATTACTTATACAACAAACTCAGAAATTGGGTTTGATTATCTCCGTGACAATATGGTTAGCAACTTTGATCAAAAAGTTCAAAGAGGTTTGAATTTTGCCATTATTGATGAGGCAGATTCAATTTTAATTGACGAATCAAGAACACCGTTGATTATTTCTGGAGGGTCAACAATTGTTGCTAACATGTACCAGGCTGCTTATCAGTTTGCTAAAACCTTAAAAACAGGTAGTGAGAATGATGTGGAAGTTGATTTGGAAACTAAACAAGTTTATTTAACTGAAAAAGGGATGCAAAAAGCTAAGGATTATTTCAGTGTTAATGATTTGTTTAGTATTGAAAATACCGAATTATTCCACTTGATTTTAAATGCTTTGAAAGCTGAATTTACTTTCAAAGAAGGAGTAGAGTATACAGTTCAAAACGGAGAAATTCTTTTGATTGACCAGTTTACTGGTCGAATTATGCACGGAAGATCTTATTCTGATGGACTTCAACAAGCGCTACAAGCAAAAGAAAATGTTGAAATTGAAGAAGAAACAGCAACTTTGGCAACCATTACTTATCAAAACTTCTATCGTTTATATGCGAAGTTATCAGGGATGACAGGAACTGCTAAAACTGAAGAAGAAGAGTTTATTAAGATTTATAATACCCGCGTAATTGTGATTCCTACTAATAAACCAATTGTACGAAAAGATGCTGAGGACTATACGTTTGGAACTAAGCATGCCAGTTTGAAACACTTAGTCCAAGAAGTGAAAGAATTTCATGCCAAAGGAAATCCGATTTTAATCGGAACTACAAGTGTGGAATCTTCAGAACAAATTTCGCGTTATTTAACCAAAGCGGGATTGAAGTATGAAATGATTAATGCCAAGAATCATGGACGAGAAGCTGACATTATTGCTCGTGCTGGACAAAAGGGAGCAATTACCTTAGCTACTAACATGGCAGGAAGAGGAACTGATATTAAACTTGGAGAAGGAGTTGCTGAGTTAGGTGGTTTAGTTGTTTTTGGCGTCGAACATAATGAAGCACGCAGAATTGATGACCAGTTAAGAGGAAGAAGTGGTCGTCAAGGTGATCCTGGTTTTTCTCGGTTTTATATTTCAATGGAAGACGAACTGATGATTCGGTTTACTTCGCCTAAAATTCGGAAGAATTTCTTACGGTTGGGTGATGATTATATTAAGAGTCGAATCTTTAACCGTGCGGTAAATAATGCGCAAAAAAAACTGGAGGGGATGAACTTTGACCAGCGAAAAAACGTCCTTGATTATGACAATATTGTTGCTCAACAACGTGAAACGATGTACTCTCAACGTGATGACATTCTCACCACTCCTGATATTGAATTAGTGATTCGAAGAATGTTTTATACCACTGCTTATGAATTGGTCTTGAAGTATTCTAGAATTGTTCAAGGGGAACGAACTCTTGAGGTTAATAATTTACTTTCAAGCATTGATGGAAAGTTAATTCCTAAGGGAGAATTTAAAGCTCAAGACTTTGAAGGGTTAGAAAATAATCAAATTGCTGAATTAATTACTAAAGCAATGATGAAGTTTTATCATGGTAAAACTGAAGGAATTGGTTCTGAGGTGGTGCAAAAAATGGCTCGAGGAATTATTCTTGAAGCTTTTGATCGCCATTGGACTACGCACCTTAACGTGGTTTCGAAGTTAAAATCAGGAATTTATCTCCAACAATATGCTCAAAATAACCCTTTAAGTGAATATGTTGAACAAGCAACCAGACTTTATAACAAAATGAAAGTGGAAATTGCTGAAGATGTTAGTGACAAGTTGAGTAAAGTAATTTTACGAGACGTCGAAACCACAAACCAACCTCAACAAATTGAAATTACTGATAAGGACATTGATGCAATTTTTGCTGAAACTGGAATTACTAGAGAAGATTTAAATCCTGAGATTTTGCGCGAAAAGTTTGCCCAATTAAAAGCAAAAGTTGATGCTCAAGACGAAACAAAATTAAAACGTTTAAAGGTTCAAGAAGATATTTTGCAAGGATTAGTGATTGAATTAGCTAAACGGGGAATGCCTGTGGTTAATAATGAAATTAACTTAAACCAAAGTGATGTTAATCAAATGATTAAAACCTTTGGGTTTGAAAATCAAGAGTTTACTCGTGAACAAGTAGAAGCAAAATTTAAAGAACTTGCTGAGGGTAAGACTGTTAATGAACTCTTTTCTTTGAATGTTGCTTTACAGGTGTTAGGCTCAATTGCTGATGAAATGAAAAAAATCAATGATAATAATAACCAAGATGACCCTAAACCAGGAGAAAAAGTTGGTGAAAAACGCTCAAAAATAGGTTAGTTAAAAAGGGTGTATAATTATAGATATATTAAAGGAGTTAACCTAAGTTTGCTCCTTTTTTGTCTTTGTTGATAAGAGAGGGAAGAAAATGTCAATTAAAAAACAATTTAAACAGTTTGAGTTAAAAGCTCCTTATCTTCCTAGTGGCGATCAACCCAAAGCAATTGAACAGTTATTAACTGGGATAAAACAAGGAAAAAAGGACCAAGTGTTATTAGGGGCTACGGGAACTGGAAAGACTTTTACCATGGCTAATATCATTGATAAGTTAAATAAACCAACCCTAGTTCTTGCTCATAATAAAACTTTAGCGATGCAACTTTATTATGAATTAAAAGAGTTTTTTCCTAACAACCGGGTGGAATATTTTGTTTCGAACTTTGATTTTTACCAACCCGAAGCCTATGTTCCTGCTAAAGACTTGTATATTGATAAAGATGCGCGCCAAAATATGGAATTAGACATGATGCGTTTAAGTGCGATGAATGCGTTAATGACTAGAAGTGATACGATTGTGGTTGCAAGTGTGGCTGCAATTTATGCTGAGCAAGACCCTAGGGAATATTCAAAACTCTTTTTTGAACTGAACGTTGGTCAAAAAATCTCTAAACGGGATTTATTAACTTTTTTGGTTCGTACTGGTTATGTTCGTAACGAAATTGAAAATGCTCCTGGAACCTTTAGTGCTAAGGGAGATGTGATTAAAATTGTTCCTGGATGAATGAGTAGTGAAATGTTTCGAATTTCACTTTTTGGTGATGAAATTGAAGAAATTTCGGTTATGAATAGTACTACTGGTGGGGTTTCTGGTCATAGCAGAACAGTAACAATTTTTCCTGCTCAAGATTATATAACTAGCGAAGAACGGTTGAAGGGGGCTGTAGAAAATATTGCTAAAGAGTTAGAAGAACGTTTAAAGTATTTCCGCGATAAAGGTTTGTTATTAGAAGCACAACGCTTAGAACAACGGACTAAATATGATTTAGAAGCTTTATCAGAATTTGGTTTTTGTAGTGGGATTGAAAACTATTCTGCTCAACTTGATTTTCGTCCCCCTGGGGTTGCTCCTTATAGTCTAATTGATTATTTTGGTGATGATTTTTTAACAATCATTGACGAGTCTCACATGATGATTCCACAAATTAGAGGAATGTTTAATACCGATCGCTCTCGTAAAACTACTTTAATTGATTATGGTTTTCGTCTTCCTTCAGCTTTAGATAACCGTCCGTTGAACTTTGAAGAATTCACCAGCGCTTTACAAACAACAATTTATACTTCTGCTACTCCTGGAGACTATGAATTAAGTTTAACTAATAATGAAACTGTTCAACAAATTATTCGTCCTACAGGGTTGTTAGATCCTGTGATTGAAGTTCGACCAAGTAATGGTCAAATTGATGATTTAATTGAGGAAATTCGTCTTCGTGCTCAGAAAAAAGAACGGGTATTAATTACCACTTTAACAATTCGGATGAGTGAAGATTTGACCACTTATTTACAAGAGAAAGCAGTCAAGGTTGCCTACCTTCACTCAGAGTTAAAAACCTTAGAACGTAGTGAAATTATCAATGACTTAAGAAAAGGTGTTTATGATTGTGTGGTTGGAGTTAACCTGTTAAGAGAAGGTTTAGATATTCCTGAAGTTTCGTTAGTAGCAATTTTGGATGCAGATAAACAAGGATTTTTGCGGAACGCGAGAAGTTTAATTCAAACAGTAGGAAGAGCTGCTAGAAACGCTGAGGGGAAAGTAATTTTTTATGCTGATACAATGTCACCAGCAATGCAAGAATGTATCAATGAAACTGCTCGGAGAAGAACGATTCAAGAGGAGTATAATCGCGTTCATCACATCACTCCAACTACGGTTTATAAAAAGGTTATTGAAAGTCAATTAACCCAATGTACCCGTAAAGAAATTGAGAAGGTTAATAAAGCTAAAAGTAGCAAAGAAAAACGCAGTGCATTGGAACGTTTATTAGCAGATTTACGTCAAGAAATGCTTGCTGCTGCCAAAGAGTTGGACTTTGAACGCGCTGCTGATTTACGCGATACAATTATTGAACTAGAAGGTCAAAAAGAATAAGAGGAATTGATAAATGAAGAACCAAATTATTATTAAAGGTGCTCGAGAAAATAACTTAAAGAACTTGGATTTGACTCTCCCAAAAGACCAATTAATTGTTTTTACTGGTCTATCTGGATCAGGGAAATCATCATTGGCATTTAACACGATTTATGCTGAGGGACGAAGACGTTATATTGAATCATTAAGTGCTTATGCACGCCAATTTTTAGGTGGCAATGAAAAACCTGATGTTGATTCAATTGAAGGATTGTCGCCCTCAATTTCAATTGATCAAAAAACCACTTCGCATAACCCCCGTTCAACAGTAGGAACGGTGACTGAAATTTATGATTATTTACGGTTGTTATATGCTCGGGTAGGAACACCTTATTGTATTAATGGTCATGGGAAAATTCATGCGTTATCAATTAAAGAAATTGTTGATTCGATTATGAATGAAATTGTTGATGATGATCAAGTTTATATTCTTAGTCCTGTAATCAGAGAGAAAAAAGGAACTTTTGTTGACTTGTTTGCTCGTTTGGAAAAAGAAGGTTTTATTCGGGTAATTGTTGATGGTACCACTTATCAACTTGGTGAAGTAATTGAGTTAGAGAAGAATAAAAAACACTCGATTGATATTATTGTTGATCGTTTGATTTTTAAGAACAACGAAGAAATGCGTTCAAGAATTTATGGAGCAATTGAAACTGGATTAAAATATGCTGATGGATTAATTAAAGTTAGTTTTTCTCAAAATGACAATAAATCCGACCAATTGTTTTCTACTTCTTATTCATGTAAAGTTTGTGGATTTGCTATTCCTGAACTAGAACCCCGTTTATTCTCTTTCAATGCGCCTTTGGGTGCTTGTGAAGAGTGTGATGGACTTGGAGTTAGTTTAGAAGCTGATGAAAGTTTAATCATGCCTGATAAACAACTTTCAATTAATCAGGGCGGAGTACTTTATTTTAAAAATTTAGTTGGTACTGATAATTTAGAATGACAACGTTTTCGTACCCTTTGTGATTATTATTTTATTGATTTGAATCAACCTTTATATACCCTGTCAAAAAAACAAATGGAAATGATTTTATGAGGAAGTGATCAACCAATTGAATATAAGTTAATTTCTACGGGAGGAAGAAAGGTTGAAAACCTAGACTTCATTGAAGGGGTTGCCTCAATGATTCAAAGACGTTATTTTGATACTAAAAGTGAAGAAATGCGTCGTTATTTAAACCGTTATATGGTAGCAAAACCATGTAAGACTTGTCTTGGAGCAAGATTAAATAAGGTTGCCTTGGCTGTTAAAATTAATGAAAAATCAATTTATGATTACACCCGCATGTCAATCAGTGATGAATTAGCATTTATCTTTAACTTAAAGTTAACCCCAAACCAAGCTAAAATTGCTGATTTAGTGGTAAAAGAAATTATTTCGCGCACCCATTTTTTAGATGAGGTTGGTTTGGGTTATCTTAACTTAGCTCGTAGTGCAACTACCTTGTCGGGAGGAGAAGCGCAACGAATTAGGTTGGCAAAACAAATCGGTTCCCAATTAACTGGGATTTTGTATGTTTTAGATGAACCTTCAATTGGTTTGCACCAACGTGATAACGACCGTTTAATTCGGACTTTGAAAGAGTTACGTGATCTTGGTAACACTTTAATTGTGGTCGAACATGATGAAGACACGATGAAGGCAGCGGACTGGATTGTTGATATTGGTCCTGGTGCTGGAGAGCATGGTGGGGAAATAATTTATAGTGGTACTTATGATGATATGGTTGCTCAAAATCAAACTCTAACTGCACAATATCTAACAGGAAAGCAAAAAATTAGCGTGCCAAAAACTCGTCGTGGTGGTAATGGGAAAGTTTTAGAAATTAAAAAAGCTGCAGAAAACAACTTGAAAAAAATTAATGTTAAAGTTCCTTTGGGTAAATTTGTAGCGATTACTGGGGTGAGTGGGAGTGGAAAATCAACTTTATTAGAAGATATTATTTATAAAGGGATTAAAGCCAACCTTTCTAAAGAAGTGATTGTTCCTGGAAAATTTGAGGAAATCAAAGGTTTAGAAAATGTTGATAAGGTAATTTACATTTCTCAAGATCCGATTGGTAAAACGCCAAGGTCTAATCCTGCAACCTACACGGGTGTTTTTGATGACATTCGGGATTTATTTACCGAACTTCCTGAAGCTAAAATTCGGGGATACAAAAAGGGACGTTTTAGTTTTAATGTTCCTGGAGGTCGATGTGAAAATTGTCAAGGAGATGGAGTAATTACAATTTCAATGCAGTTTATGCCTAGTGTGGAGATTGTGTGTGAAGTGTGTGAAGGAAAACGTTATAACGAAGAAACTTTACAAGTCCGTTATAAGGAGAAAAACATTTCTGATGTATTAAACATGACTGTTGAAGAAGCGTTGAGTTTCTTTGCTAACATTCCTCAAATTAAAGAAAAACTTGAAACAATTAACCAAGTGGGCTTAAATTATATTCGTTTAGGTCAATCAGCTACCACTCTTTCAGGGGGAGAAGCGCAACGGATCAAACTTTCAACCTACTTGTTAAAAAAGGCCACTGGGAAAACTTTATTCTTACTTGATGAGCCAACGACTGGATTACACATTGATGATGTGAAACGTTTGTTAATGGTTTTAGATCAATTAGTGGATATGGGAAATACGGTTGTGGCAATTGAACATAACCTCGATTTTATTAAAACCGTCGATTATATTATTGATATGGGACCAGAAGGTGGTGAATTTGGAGGAATGGTTGTAGCTAGTGGTACTCCTGAACAAGTTGTGGAGGTTAAAGATAGTTATACTGGTCAATACTTGAAGAACTATCTAGTTTAATGATTTATGATTAGTGTTGATGAAAGTTTTCTCCCGATTAAAAAACGTTTTAACAAAAAATATCATTTGAAAGAAGTGCTTGCTCACCTTGGTAATCCTCAAACAGCAATTAAAACGATTAATGTTGTCGGAACCAACGGAAAAGGATCAGTCACCCGCTTTCTTGCTTTGGCTTTAGCTCAAAGATATCCTAAGGTAGGTGTCTTTAGCTCGCCAGCGTTTTTCTATCAAAACGAACGGATTGCAATTAATCAAACTTTAATTAGTGATCAAGATTTAAGACAATATTTAGCAATGGTTCAGCCTTGAATCGAACAATACCAGTTAACCTTTTTTGAAATTTGAACTTTAATTGCGATTCTTTATTTTTGTGACCAGAAAGTTGATTTAGCAATCGTGGAGGCTGGAATTGGGGGAGTCAAGGATGTGACTTATCTTTTTTCAAACCAAATTGCAACCTTGTTAACGATGGTTGGTTTTGATCATGAAGAAGTATTAGGAACTGATATTGAAACAATTTTAACCAATAAAGTTTTAATGGCTAAACCTAAAACTAAACTTTATGTTAGTAGTGATAATATCAAGTACTTGATTTCAATTGAAAAAATTCTCAAAGATCAACAAGTAGAAATTGTCCTTGGTGAAATTATTGATGATGAAGTTTTATACCAACAAGCAAATAAGGGTTTGGTAAAAACCTTTCTTTCTCAAGAGTTTCAAATTAATGATTTTGATTTTTTAAAAGCACCACCACTTCTGGGGCGCTTTCAAGTTTTACAAACCGAACCTTTATTAATTGTTGATGGTGCTCATAATCCTGCTGGAATTGAAGCTTTAATTAAAAGTTTTATAAACAAGTATCCTAACAAAGATCCAGTAGTGATTGTGGGGTGCAGTGCTCATAAAGATTATCAAACCAATCTTAAAGTGTTAAGCAATCACTTTTCAAAACTTTATGTAACTGCTTTTGATCACTTTCAAAGCTGAAATCTTGATCAGGTTATGATTGGAGAAAAAATTGGTGATTGGAAAACTTTCCTCCAAACTCAATTAGCTAATAATTGCGATGTTTTGGTTTGTGGTAGTCTTTATTTTATCCCCCTGGTTGAACAATGATATTATAATTATCACTAAAGTTTAAAAGGAGAAAATTACCAACTATTAATCACAACTTGTATTTATTGACTACGTTGATTTTTTTAGGAACATTTCTTGGTTTATTAGCAGGATGTTATCTACTTCAACGTTGAGAGTTAAGAAAAACTTATCAGACTAAAAACATTACCTTAATGGCTTTTTTAATTGCTTTAAGTGTTTTGTTAACCAATTTGTTGAGTTATTCTTTCTTAGTAGTTGGAACAACGATTCGGTTAGCTTTGGGTAACTTCCTTTTATTTACTACGGGAATGATTTTTGGCCCGTTCACAGGAATGATTTCAGGGTTATTAAGTGACACTTTAGGAACGTTAATTAATAATGGTGGAGTTTATCATTTTGGCTTTGCTTTTGCTAAATCTTTGTTTGGTTTAAGCGGAGGACTTGTGTTTCTTTACAAAAATAATAAGTGGTTATTTTTGAAAATCATTAGTTATTTTAGTCTAAATTTCCTGATTTATAGTTTTGTAATTTCCCCATTAAGTGTTGCTAGTTTATATAATAGTTACTCACTTGCGATCTTAATGGGAGTTGGAAAGTTACTTCGTTTTCCGATTGAAATTGGTATCTATCTTCCTCTGGTTTTTCTTTCTTTTAATCTGTTAAGTTTTTTATTATGAAGAGTTCGAGGAAAACAAAAGAAAAACAAATTATGGTGCTTTAGGAACGGAAGGGTTATCTTGAAAAAAACTTCAAAGTTACCTAAACAAAAAAATCTGGTGCTTTAAAGAGGGTAAAAAAAGAAGAATTAGACAAAAATGCAGCAGAAGAAGTGATTTAAATTATAATTAAACTATGAAGGTGATTGGAGTTAAGTATGCCTGAAAAATTAACGTTAAAAAAGATTTGTGATCAATTTGGAATGGAAGTTTTAGCAGGTGATGATAAACTTGAAACCAAAACTGTTAATGTTTATGGGTTAAATCGCGCTGGGTTAGAATTAACAGGATTTTTTGTTCCTGTTCCTAATAGTAATAATGCGCGCAGAATGCTCCTCCTTTCGTCTAAAGAGGCAGCTTATATTCAACAATTAGATGAAGCAACGCGTGCAGAACGTTATGAAAAGTTGATGCTTGATAGTGTTCCAGGGATTATTGTGACCCAAAAATTTAGTGATTTAATTACAATTACCAAGGTTGCTAAAGCTAAAAACTTTCCGTTATTGAAGGTAGAAACCGAATCTACTTCTGAATTGACCCAAAAAGTTCTTGATTACTTTGATAATTTTTTTGCTCCTCAACTTGAAGAACACGGTTCGTTAGTTAATATTTATGGTCAAGGAGTATTGATTATTGGGAAGTCAGGAATTGGGAAGTCAGAAATGGTGATTGAATTAATTAAAAATAACCATTTGTTTGTTGGTGATGACCGAATTATTATTACTAATAAATCTTCAGTGTTGTATGGGCGTTCTCATCCTATTTTAAAGAACTTAATTGAAGTTCGTGGAATCGGAATTATGGATATGTCTAAAACTAATGGTTATCAGGCAATTATGGATACCACCACAATTGATTTGGTTGTAGAACTCTTTTCTTTTGAACAAAATAAACTTGATGATTCTGAACGTTTGGATGCTCATTATCAAACCAAAGATATCTTGGGTGTAGAGGTTCCTTTTATTAGGATTCCAGTTTCTTCAGGACGAAATATTTCAACAATTGTTGAAGCAGCAGTTGGTCAGTTAAAACTAGTTAAGTCAGGAAATGCTGAAGATATTGTCCAAGTAATGGATGACCGAATTAACCAAGAGCAGGGAAATGAAGGTCGTGAAAATAACTAGTAGTTTTTTTAGTCAAAGTCAGGATTTAATTAATTGAATTAGTCTTCATGGTGATCCAAGTAATGTCAGAAACTTAAATGGAGTGATACCAGCCTATCCTATTTTTATGTTCATTGGAATTATCCTAGTAATCGTGGCTTCGATTATTAAAATGAAAACAAAACGCATTCCGTTAAGAGAGTTAGAATTGGCGATTGTGATTACTGTTCCTTTGGGAATTTTGGGAGCAACGATTTTTGGTAAGGCTTTTATTCCTGGATTAGTGTGGTATCACGTGTTTTTCTTTTGAGAACCAGGAATGAGTTTATTTGGTGCGTTAGGATTAGGAGTTGCTGCTGGTTTTGTCTGGTTTTATCGTCGGTCAAAAGTGACGATGATTTCAGTATGAGTATATGCTGATTGTATTTTACCAAATATCCTTTTAGGTCAAATTATTGGTCGGTGAGGAAACATGTATAACCACGAAATTTTAGGACAAGTAGTTAGTTATGAATCGTTAGGATGATTGATAGGTTCAATTCGAGACCAGTTATTTTACTTTCCTAGTGAATTAGCAACTTTGGCTTTACCTAACGGGTGAGGTGAAATTGTAGCTAATCATGGTTCTAATCTTGATGAAGCTATCCAAGCATTGATTGATGCAGGACTCCCTTCTGATCAAGGTGAAACAATGAAAAATCTTTTAACCCAACCCTTGCAATATCGTGAACCATTATTTTTGTATGAATCATTAAGTAATAGTTGCTTATGATTAATTCTTACTTTTATTGTTCCTAACCTTTCGCGCTGGTTCCAACCCCCCCTTAAGTATCCTTGAGATGTTGAACCAAAAGCATATCCAGGATGATATAACAAAAAATATAAACATTTGCCTGAAAGCGAAATTAGTAGCATGAACAGTCAAAAACCGATAAAATATCAGCGAGTACTGGTTGGTGACGATCAAACACCAGAACTCAAACTTTCGTTCTTTAATGCTTGAAACAAAGCTTATTATTGGTATGAGAGTGATGAGGCAGAAACCGAAAAACTCCTTGCTTCTCAAGAGCAACGCAGTGAGAAAATTCAACAAGTTTATCAACGAGTTGAAGGTTTAAGTCAGCAAAAAACTAAACGTCAAAATCAAGCAAAACAGAGGTTTTTAAATCAGTCTCATCAATATGATAAAGGGAATGCGCAATTTAAAAAAGCCAAAACTACTTATCATCAAGAATTAAGAACTAATCGAGTTGAATATCAGAAGGCTAAACAAACCCAATTGGCATCACTTGGTGGTTTTAAGCGTCATTTTGCTGCCAATCCTGATGCAAAGTACTTAGAACAAGTAAATAATCCAAATCACTTCTGAATTTTACGAAGTGGGGTTATTAGTGGTGGTTATCTCTTTGGTTATTTATTAATTCGGATTATTTTAGAAACTCATCGCCAAGCAAGTGAGTTGTTTATTCAAAATACTCCAATTGCTGATTATTTAGTTTTAAGTTTAATTCTTTTTCTAGGAATTGTGTTAATCGTTTTTGCTCAAGGGATTTCCCCTTATAAATGAAGAATGGTAGGTTGATTATATGAAAAATCTTACTAATGAAAATCAAGAAAAAATTTATGATGTAGTTATTGTTGGGGGTGGTCCTGCTGGTTTAACTGCGGCAATCTATGCTGCTAGAGCAGGATTAAAGGTTGTTATTTTAGAAAAAGAAGTTCCTGGAGGAAAAATGGTTAAAACTGCTGAAGTTGAAAACTACCCAGGATTTAATTCAATCCTTGGTCCTGATTTAGCGATGCGGATGTATGAACAGGCCACTAGTTTAGGAGCTGAATTTGAGTATGATGGTGTGCTTCATTTTACTAAACGGGATGATAACTTGTTTGAAGTCCACACTCTTCAACCAAACACTTTTTATACTAAAACCTTAATTATTGCTACAGGAACCTTAGAAAACAAGTTAGGCATTCCTGGTGAAGACCGCTTATATGGTAAAGGTGTCAGTTATTGTGCGGTGTGTGATGGTGCTTTTCACAAAGGTGGCGATGTTGCTGTGGTTGGTGGAGGTTACTCTGCTTTAAGTGAAGGAACTTATTTAACTGCTTTTGTCAAAAACTTGTATGTCTTTGTGCGCAAGGATCATTTTAAAGCTGATGAATTTCAAGTTAGTTTATTAAAAGAAAAACCAGGGGTCCACTTTATTATGAATACGGTGGTAGAAGAAATCATTGGTACTGATAAAGTCGAAGCAATAAAAACAAAAAATTTAATCACTGGTGAGGTAAAGGAAGTTAAAGTTCAAGCAGTTTTCCCTTATATTGGTTCAAAACCAATTACTGATTTTATCCATTCTGAACTTAACTTAAAAGATGACCAAGGTTATTTAAAAGTTAATGCGGATATGTCAACAATTATTCCGGGGTTATTTGGTGCTGGAGATGTGCGCGAAGTACCCTTACGTCAGATTGCCATCGCTTCTGGAGACGGAGCGTTAGCGGGACAAATGGCTGTGGAGTACATTCAAAACTTGGGATAAAAAACCAATCTTAGTAAATAAAATTAAACCAAACTAAGTATTTTTAACTTAGTTTGGTTTTTTTTACGTTTTTCGTCAGTTTTAATTGCAAAAGATAAGTTCTTTTTATAAATTTATAGATATAACTAATTATAATAAATCTAAAGGAGGAATGAATAATGTTTACAAAAGAAGAAATCGAACATTTGAAAAACTTAAAAGAAAAAGCTAAAAGAGAAGCTGCCGAAGCAGTTAAAATGGGATTGGAAGCAAAGAAAGCTTGGGAAAATGCTGAGTCTGTGAAGTCTGAAGCAGAATCAGTGAAAGCTGAGTTCGATGCTTTATTAGAAAAAACTGAATTTTCTAACCAATGAAAGAAAAAAGCTGCTTCTGTCGAAACTCACGCAAATGAGATTAAAAAAGTAGTTGAGAAAGATTTTTCAAATCAATTCTCAGAACCAAAAACTGCAAAAACTAAATAAACTAAAAAAAGGAAGATAAAATCTTCCTTTTTTCTTTTGATGATTTCTAAATAACTAACTAATCATTATTGCTTCAATTGTTTGATGAGGGTTCTGATAACATCAATCAGGTTGTTATGATACATCCTTGGTTATGTTTATGTAAGTGCTTTTATTAATATTTTATGTCGTGATGAAATAACAAAAAACCTTATCTTTGAACAATGATAAGGTTTTTTAATATTTTTTAATGCTTAAACTTGAAAATTGTTTGCAGCTTCATCCATTCTGGTGTTAGTAGCATCACTGATTTTTGCTCGTTCATATTGATCAACCTTACCATTAGCAACGATTAATAGAACTCCAGAAATGATACTTAAAAAGAATAAAGCACAAACTCCTAATGTTAAACATTCACTTGGCTCAGCAGCTAAACGTTTTTTATTGATGCTTTTTGTCATTGGAATTGTTCATAACATCGGAAGCAATAACGCTGCTGTAAGCACGGTGCTAAGAATTGCAAACGCATAAGCTATTCCTAATAATGACTGGTAGGCACTAAGATATTTTTCTCGATTTTGGTACATAATAATTCTCCTTTATTTATACTCATTAATATTGTAATTGATTATAACAATACTTTCTAACCAGAGAATCGGTATAATCAATTACAATATTAAGGAGTACTAAAGGTGATTGATTGAACTCAAGGTGATAACTGACAAGATCCAGGAACCTGAACAGTTAGTTCTGATTATGGGGGATGGTTTCATGTCTATGCGTTTACGATGACTCTGGGAATGATTCTTGCAGTTGGTTATAGTGCGTTTAAGTTTTGAAAAAAAGGTATTCCTGTCACTCAATTGGCATGAGGAGTGATTGCGATTATTCCTATGTCGCTATTTGGAGCTTCAATTTTTGGAAAGCTAAACGCTGATGGTCCTGGAGTTAATGCTAATGGAGTTGGATTTTGAGGATTATTTGCCTTTTGACACGCAGGAATGGCTATTCATGGTGGGGTTTATGTTGGAACTTTAACTGGTTTAATTGTTTATGGAATTATGGGTCGTTACACTAAAGTTTCTTTATGAACTTATATGGACTGTATCATTCCCAACATCTTGTTAGGGCAAGGTATTGGGCGGTGAGGAAACTTCTTTAACCACGAAGTGATGGGACCACCAGTGGGATCGGTATCTAGCAACCCACTTTCTTGGTTACCTCATTATATTCAAGTGAATACGCAATGAAGATATACTGGAGCAACTGGTCAAATAATTAACGGAATTAATTTGCAAAATGGTCAAGTTTATCAAATGGCACCAATCTTCTTCTATGAATCAATTGCTTTATTTATTGTTTGGGGTTTAATTACTTTTGTTTTGCCAAATATTGGGAAATGAATTGGCTCTAAACCTTGAAAAAAACTTCCTAAAGAATATCACTTTAATGCTGGGCAAGGATGATTAAACTTTATTATGCCTTGAAAATATTCAGCTAAACAATTGGTTAAACACCCAGAACGAAACCAAAGTTATTTTGTAATTTGAAACCAAGCTTTTTATAAAAAACTTGAAACTGATCAAAAACCAACCTATGAGAAAGAGATTGCTAAAATTAATCATAAGAGCGCTAGTTTAACTTCGCGTCGTTATCATAGTGGAAGAACTTTAATTAAAGCAAACAATCCCCAAAAGTACTGGATTACTAAGGTTGGAGCAGAGGCTGGAGGGTACTTCTTAGCTTGAAATATCATCAGATTTGCTTTAGAGTTGCAACGACCTTACGACCACTTGTTTATCATGTATGAAAAGACATTATCGTTAGTAATTATTATGGTGACAGCAGGACTGGGACTATTAATGATGATTCTTAGTCAAAATGTGATTGCTTGATTCTTCCGTCAACCAAATAAGTTGTATGAAAAAGAATACTTTGAAGCATCTCATCTTGATAAAGCGTACTTTTATTATTTGAGAAAATGATTGAACTTGAACAAAACTTCACAACCAAAGTCAAGAAAGAAGCAAACTAATTCAAGTAAACAAGAACAAATCAAACAGAGAAAAAAAATTTCTAAAGAAGATAAGGCAGCGCAAAAACTTGCTAAAATGCAAAAAAAGAAAACTAATGATTAGGATGTGAATTGATGTCATTTGCTTTAGAAGTTAAAGAAGAAATTGTTTCTCATACTTTCAGTGACGCTCAAGAACAAGCTTTTTTGTGTGGTTTTATTAAATACAACGGTGAGTTGATTTATTCTGATAACTTATTAAAGCTGCACATTAGCACGATTAGTAACAAGATTGCGCGAACTTTATTAACTTTTGTCAAAAAACACTATCAAGGTGAGGTTTTAATTTCAATTACTCAATCTCAAACTTTAAAGAAACAAAAAGTTTATCATTTAACTTTAAATGGTGAAGTGAAAAACTTTTTAATCCAATTAAACATCATTGATACTAGACAAAGTAAGGTTATTGTCCTTGATCAAGAAATTCTTAGTCATTCTGATTTATTACGTTCATATGTGGCGGGAATGTTTGTAGCGATTGGTTCAGTTAATGCGCCCCAGTCTTATTACCATTTGGAGTTAAGATTTCGAGAAAATGCTGATGCGCTTTATTTTCAAAGTTTAATGGACAATCAGGGTTTTAATTTTAAACTGTTAAACCGTAAAAATCAGATTTATCTGACTTATTTAAAGAAAGCATCCTTGATTTCTGATTTTTTGAAATTTATTGATGCAGGATTAAGTGTAATGAAATTTGAAAACGAACGCATTTCACGAGACATGGTTAATAGCATTAACCGAATTTCTAATATTGATATTTCTAACCAAGCAAAGGTGTTAAAAACTGCTGAAGAACAAGTAAAACAAATTACTTACATTAAACAACACCATCAAATGCAAAAGTTAAGCGAGAAAGCAAATGTTTTAGCAAATTTAAGGTTAAGATTTCCTGAATCGTCATATGTGGAGTTAGAGAGTGAGATGCAAAAAAAAGGTTTTGTGATTACTAAGTCTGGGATTGCTAATCTTTTTAAAAACATTGAAAAACTTTATCACGAAATTTATAAAGATGATTAGTAAACAAAAAAGTGTTGTTTCAATTTATTTTAGATATAATTAAATCAGCAAAAAGAAAGGGGTAATAAGGATGACTAAAGAAATAAAAAAAGAAGACATCGTCGGGATTCTTGGTCAAAATATGCGAAACCTCCGAACTAAGGAAAACATTACTCAAGAAGAATTGAGTTTTCGTTCAGGATTACACCGCAATTACATCTCTGATACTGAACGGGGAACTAGAAATATTTCTCTAAAAGCAGTTGAAAAGATTGCTAAGGGATTAAATGTTGAGTTAGCTGAGCTTTTTAAAAAAGGATAATTAACTAATTTTAAAAGACCAAACCATTAAAAAGAGGTTGGTCTTTTTTTGACTAGTAGCATTAATAAAAATTAAAGGCCAGGTTTAATTAAGTACAAAAATATAGTAGAATTACAATTAGTTTTAAAAGGAGAGGAGGGTTATTTCTATGGGCGCATTATTAGCAAGTAATGGGGCAAATTATACGGCAAATCGAATTATTTTAGGGTTTGAAATTGCGATTATGATTGTTGCTGTAGCCATGATTGTAATTGGTTTATTACAGAATAAAAAATCACAAACTGGTTTAAGTGCATTAAATGGTGGAAACGAAGAGTTATTTACCAATTCTAAAGAACGTGGTGCAGATAAGGTCTTTTCAATCTGGATGTTGTCTTTAGGAATAGTTTTCTTTGTCATCACTTTAGTTATATGTATCTTAACAAACACTATTTTAAAGTAGTGTTTTTTACTTTTTAATTACCAGAAGGAGAGTTTAGTATCAGCATGATGGAAACCAAAATTATTAATTTATTAAAGAAACATGAGAAGAAGCTGCCTTTAACGATTTTAGAGCGAAACTTAAAGGCTAATTCAAACGAGCTTTTGAATCTTTTAAAAGAAATGGATGAGCAAAATCTGATTGCTTTAACTCCCGATTTTAATGTTTATTTAATTGATCAAGAACCTTACTTTAAGGGTCATGTTAAAATGCATCCCAAAGGTTTTGGATTTGTGACAAATTTTCACGATTTAGAGGGTGATGATTTTTTTATTCCCCCAGTAAATTTAAATAATGCCATTAGTGGTGATGTTGTTGTTTATCGAATTCAAAAAGATAATTATCAAGAACACGATCCTGCCATTCCACCCCGATTTAAAGCAGGTGTAGCTGAAGTTTCTAGTCGAGAAAAAGAATTTTTGGTTGGAGAATTAAAAAAATCAAGCGATGAAAGGTTTCTTGATTTAATCCCAACTGATCAAAGTTTAAGTTCGTTTCGAGTAGTAATGGTTAACAAAAAAGATTTTCACTTAGATGCAAATTTATTGTTAAAGGCAAAGATTTTACGGAGTGAAGGTCGCAAGTTGTTTGTCAGAATTATTAAAGTTATTGGTAATGCTTTAAAAGCATCAGACCGAATCATTGCGATTGCTGAAGAATTCAACATCAAGATTGATTTTAATAAAAATACTTTAAATGAAGCACAAAAGGTTGCTCTAACTCCTGATAACCAAAGTGAAGAATTGAATAAGAGAACCAAGCAAAGTTTGATTGGTAAAACGATGGTGACAATTGATGGGGTTGACTCTAAGGATTTGGATGATTCAATTGGGGTTGAAAAAATTGATGACCAACATTATCGCTTAACTGTCGCAATTGCTGATGTTGCGCACTATGTTCAACCAAAAACCTTCTTAGACAAAGAGGCGTTAATGCGGGGAAATTCAACTTATTTGGTCGATACTGTGATTCCGATGCTTCCAGAGGTTTTATCTAATGGAGTTTGTTCATTAAACCCAAATGAAAAGAAGTTTGTTCTGGTTTGTGAAATGGTTTTTGACTTAACGGGAAAAATGGTTGAGAAACAAATTTATGAAAGCGTCATGATTTCAGTTGGCCGCTTAAATTACAATCAGGTAAATGAGTATTATGCTACAAAAACGATTAGTGCTAGTAAAGAAGTCCAAACAATGCTAAATCATGCTTTTGAATTGCACCACATTTTAAATAAAGAGCGAATTGCTCGTGGCACAATCAACTTTGAAATTCGTGAACCTAAAGTTATTTTAGATGATAATGCCAATGTTGTGGAGATTAGTTCACGAACAAGTGGAGAAAGTGAAAAGTTGATTGAGAACTTTATGGTAAGTGCCAACGAAGCGGTTGCTACAACAATTTATGAAAAAGAATTACCTTTTATTTACCGAAATCATGGTCGTCCTGAAGCTGAAAAATTATTAGAATGGTATGCTACTTTAATTAACTTTGGAATTGATGTAAAGTTAACTGATAAACAAAAACTTGATCCTAAAAACTTGAATCATACACTAAAGCAAATCGATCAACAGATTACTGATTCTTTAGAAGTAGAACTCTTAAACCTAAGTTTGTTGCGATACATGGACAAAGCAAAGTATGGTTTAATTAACATTGGTCATTTTGGTTTAGCTTCGAAGTGCTACACGCACTTTACTTCGCCAATTCGTCGCTACAGTGATTTAATTGTTCACCGTTATTTGAAACAATATTTAGTTAAACAAGAAACTGATGCTTGAAAATTAGAGCAAAATGCTGCTTTTGTGGAAAAAGCGAGTTTAATCATTAATGATACTGAACAAAGTTCAATTGATACTGAACGTGAAGTGATTAAGGTTTGCATGGTGGAATATATGCAAGATAAAGTGGGTCAAGAATTCATTGGTGTGGTAGTAACAGCTTTAAAGTTTGGTACTTTTATTCAGTTAGAAAATATGGTCGAAGGTTTAGTGCATATTTCTGAATTTCCTCAGGGAACCTCTTATAATGAAAAGAGTCAAAGTTTAATTACTCCCCAAAATAAGATTTACAAGATGGGAGATAAGGTTAAAGTTAAACTAATAAAAGCGGATTTACCAACTCGCAAAATTGATTTCCAGTTTGTTAATTAGAAAAGGTGAAAACAATGGGTATGAAAATTATTGTCACTAATAAAAAGGCACGGTTTAATTACGAAGTGATTGATAGTGTTGAGGCAGGAATTAGTTTAACTGGTAGTGAAGTAAAATCAATTCGCCAAGGTGATGTTTCAATTAATGAAGCGTTTGTTTTAATTCGAAAACAAGAAGTGTTTATTATTAATATGAATATTAAAAGATATGAACATTCTACTAATACCCCTACTAAGTTAGATCCTAGTCGCACTAGAAAATTATTGTTACATAAAACAGAAATTAACCGTTTATTAAAAAGGGTTCAAGAAGAAAAATTAACTCTAGTTCCTGGAAAGTTATATTGAACTAATAATCGGGTTAAATTAGAGGTTATTTTAGGAAAAGGAAAGAAACTTCACGACAAACGTCAAACAATTAAAGAACGCGATTCTCAACGAGAAATTAATAAGGGTTATAAACGATAGGTTAAGTAAAATTAAGATTGATTATGAAAAGAGGTTTGGTGTTATGAATCAATTAATTGGTAAGGAACAACTTCATATTCAAAAGAAGAGATTTAATGAACTCGATATCAATGATTCATTTTTTGATAGTTTGAAGAAAGACTACAATTTTGGGAAAAATGAATTTGAAGTTTGATTTAAAAAGAAAGCTGATGAAATGGCTTTTCTGGCCATTGACGATAACAACAAACTTTATGGTTTTCTCTATTTTAAAATTGAGGATAAAAATGAAGATTATTCTAATTTTTCACCATCTTTACCTCCTAAAAAAAGACTAAAGATTGGAACTTTTAAAGTAGAATCCGAACCAAAAGGTCAAAAGATGGGCGAAAGGTTTTTGGGCTTTGTTTTTGATAATGCTAAAGAATGTAAAGTTGATGAAATTTATGTAACCATTTTTGATGAGAGAGAGTATACGCAAGGACTTATCGCAATTTTTAAACAATGAGGTTTTCTCGAATGAGGAGTTGATAAAAAAACAGGTGAGAAAATTTATATAAAAAATCTAAACAAGTCTTCTTTTGATAGTTCAAAGAATATAAAATGAAATTTTCCAGTTCTAAAGCCAAATCACAATTATTTCTTTTTACCTATAAATCCAGAATTTCACAACGAACTCATTCCAGAACACATAGTTAAATATGAGAAGATTCCTGATTATGACCCCACTAAACCCTATAGAAATGCGCTAGAAAAAGTTTATGTGTCTCGCGCTAAATGAAAATTTAGGCAAAAAAATCCACCAAGTGAAGGTGATTTAATTTTACTTTATAGAATGGGTCGTGGATTAAATGGACAAAAGTATAAATCTGTAGTGACAACTGTTGCAGTAATTTCTGAAATATTTCTTCCATCTGATAAAATTACTTTTTTTGATTTTTGTAAGAATCGTAGTATTTTTGATGAGAAACAGCTGGAAAAATATTGAAAGGAAAAAAACGGAATTAATCTTGCAGTTATTAAGTTCATACCACTTTATAAAATGCCTCATAATGTGGTTTTGAATGAATTATGAGATGTAAATATAATTTCTCCAGGATCAGGACCCCAATCATTTGATGTAGTTTCGAAAGAAAATTTTGATAAAATAATTAAACTATCAAAGAACTAAAAGTTTAGAATAAGGTATAGGTGATTGTTATGTGTAAAATTTTAATTTCAATCAATCCTGAATATGTTGAAAAAATTTTAAGTGGTGAAAAGAAATACGAATTTCGCAAGATTAATCCGAAACGAAAAGTTGATAAACTTATTATTTATGAAACCTATCCTTTAATGAAAGTGGTTGCTGAAGCGGAAGTTAAAACAACACTTTACGATTCTTTAGAAACTATTTGAAACATAACAAAAGAGTTTTCTGGAATTAGCAAAGATTTTTTTGATGATTATTACATTAATAAAGAAAAGGCATTAGCATTTGAATTGATAAAGGTTAAAAAGTTTCCAAATCCTAAAGATTTGAGTGATTACAACATTAAAGTTGCTCCTCAATCTTTCATCTATTTAGACTAATTAACCTGAGTTTTTTGCAATGAGTTTTGCTTGTTAAATACCTAATTTTCGCATAAAATAAGAGTGTGATTTCAATTAGATCATCACGGGGGTGTCCTGGTTTCGACAGGATATCTGTTGTCTATAACAGCAGTGGTCTGGTAAACCTAAAGACTACTAGGTTTGATTAAACGCAAACAAAAAAGAAGAAAAATTTGAAATGCCAGCATTTATGATGACAAACAATCAAGCTGGGGCAGCTTTATTAACTGCTTAATCCAACTTTAATTTAAGTTAAACATTTCTAAGGGTAGTAGTTTTAGTCGGTTAATTATTATCTTTTTACCCAATCGATTCCGAAGTTATGATTGCAATAAATAGCTTTTAAATACCATTGCAAATGATTCTTTAATCCTTTGTTGATTTCAGTTAATTAATCATCAGTTAGGAAAGCAAATAAACTTGTAGACGTTATAGACAAGGGTTTCTTGGACGCGGGTTCAATTCCCGCCATCTCCACCAAATGCTGAATTCAGCACCATCAAGACAAGACATGCACAAGCAAATGATGTCTTGTTTTTTTATTTTTGATAGAATTAACAGAAGTATTAACAAAGGAAAATTTTAATGAAAGAATTGAGCGAACTCACTTTAGAGATCCAAAAAGTTTTACAAACCCGTGATAAAAAAAGAATTAATAAGTTATTTAACACGTACCAAGATGTTGACATTGCTAGTGCTTTAAACCAGTTAGATGATGAAGCTGAGATTATTGCTACTTTTGAATTGATTAATAAGAAATATCAAACTACCTTATTTCCTTATTTAAACTTAGAAACTCAAGAATTATTGGTAAAGAATTTAAATAACAATGATTTAAAGCTTTTAGTTAACAATATTTATAGTGATGACTTGGTTGATTTAATTGATGATTTACACAAAGATGATGTTAAAAAAGTTCTTGATTTAACTAGTGCTGAAAAGCGCTTAGAATTAAACAATATTCTTCAACACGACGAACAAACTGCTGGAGGGATTATGAGTGTTAACTTTTTAAAGTTACCCCAAACTTTGACAGTCTCAGAAGCAATTAAAGCAGTCCAAGCTGTTCATGATAAGGTTGAAAATGTTGATGATTTATTCATTGTTGATGACTTTGAAACTTTGGTAGGACAAATCCAGCTGAAAGACCTACTGTTCAATGATAGTGAAGCTAAGTTGGAAACCATTATGAATACAGCAGTAGTTTCAACAAAAATTGATAAAGACCAAGAAGAAGTTGCTCAAGTTTTTAAACGTTATGATTTGAATAGTTTGCCTGTAGTTACTCTTGATAATAAGTTAGCAGGAGTAATTGCGATTGATGATGTGGTTGATGTAATCGAACGAGAAACTACTGAAGATCTACAACGTTTTGCTGGGATTACACCATTCAACGATGATGATCCTTTCAAACAAAGAATTGGGGGAATGTTTCTTTCTCGTTTAATTTGACTGGGTGGGGGAATGTTGTTTGCCACGATTGTGCAAATTTTATTAGTCGTTTTTTTCAATGACTATGGCTTAAATCTCGCTGATTTAGGAACAGTTAATGATGCTAAGTATGGGGCTATTTATTTGTATGTTCCGTTAGTTTTTGTTTTAATGGGAGTTTGTGGAATTGGTGTGAACCAATCAACAAGTAATGTTGTTCGCGCGTTGTCAATTAATGATGATCATAAAAAACTGCGTCGTTTAGTCTTTAAAGAAATGTTAACTTCTTTAATTGTTAGTGTTGTGATGGTTGTTTTAAATATCTTACGATTAGTAATCTTCTATGCAATTCAATTCAATGACATCAAAAGTCAAGGTTTATGAGATGCGGTTTTAGCCAGCAGTGTGACTTTGATTCTTGGTATTCTTTTAAGTGGATTATTAGGATCGCTATTACCAATTGGGGCTAAAAAACTCAAACGTGATCCTTCATTAGTTTCTTCTCCACTAATGATTGGCATTATTACTATTGTTGTTTGTGCGATTTTCTTTGGTTTAGGACTAGCATTTTACTAAAAAATAGAGAGAGAAAAACATGCGTTTAAGAAATAAAAACTGAACAAAAGATTATTTATTAAATCACCCTCAGCATTTAATTTCTGTGTCAAACGACCAGTTGAAAGTAGGAGATTTTTTTGCTAATCACAACCAATTTTATGCTTTAGAAATTGGTTGTGGTAAGGGTGATTTTTTGATTGCTCAATCTTTAATTCATCCCGACTGAAACTTGGTTGGTTTGGAAAAAGAAAGTACGGTGGTTGGGGTTGCTTTAAAAAAAGCTTTAATTACAAAGCACGAACAACTTGATAATTTAAAGTTTATGAATGGATTTGCAGAAAAACTTCAACAAGTTTTTCTGCCTAACTCTTTTGATTGTCTTTTCTTAAATTTTTCCGATCCTTGACCAAAAGCAAAACACTATAAAAAACGGTTAACTTATCAAACATTTCTTGATGACTATTTTAAAATTTTAAAACCATCAGGAAAAGTTGAGTTAAAAACTGATAATGACCAACTTTATCAGTTTAGTTTAGAACAAATAACTGCACATCCGCAATGGAGAATTGTTTATCAAACTACTGATTTGTATGCTGATGCTAACCAGTTAAAAACTAATGTTCCTACTGAATATGAGAAGAAGTTTCATGCTCAAGGAAAAACGATTAAGAAAATCATTTTCCAACCCCAGTCACTATAAAAATTTTATTGCAAAAAACCAAGAGTTAAAAAGGATCCAAGGCTTCTACTGAAGCCTTGCCAGTCTATTTTGGTGTAAAATAGACTGTCCCAAATTAAAACAGGGAAAATAATTTTTAGTTAACTTTTTTTGTGCTGTGGAAAAATAATTATCACCTTGATAAATAGGGGCTTATTTAAAAAGGTAATAATTCCAGAATGACAAACTTTGTTTTTTACTGTTTTTTTTAAAAACAATTAAGGTTATTATTATTTACATAAAATTGAATATCAAATTCTTATATAGGGTAACACAATGGGTTACTGACTCCACCCCTACCAGAAATCAGGGACTATAAGAACATACTCTAGGTATGTTTAATGAGGATTATTACTTTTGATAATAAATAATCCTCTTTTTTATGGGTCTGCTGATTGAGAATACGTGTTTTCTTTTTTAAAACATACCTGAAGGAGGGTGAATAATGAAAAAAATCCTGCCTTTATTAGGGGGTCTTGTAATTACCAGTATTGCCTCTACAAGCGTTGTTTCTTGTATTGCTCCCCGATATGCTGTGGGTAGTCCGGGACAAAGGGTGGTAGTTTCCACCAGTGGTCGGATTAACGATCATTCTTTCAATCAAGATGCTTATATTGGCATGAAAAACTTTGTTAAATCAGAATACGGATTGGATGGTCAGAACAATTATGTTGAAGCTGCTGATACCTCAAGCACTTCGGTGGTTTCTGCCTATCGTTTAGCAAAACTTAAAAGGGCTGATGCTGTTATTTTACCAGGATTTAATCACATAACTACAATTGCTGCAGCAGCAAAGCTTTTTGGTGAAAAAACTATTGTTTTAGTTGATGGAACACCAGGAAGTACTGACAAACTTTATGATCATGTTATTAGTGTTTTATTTAATTCTCAACTAGGAGGTGTGCAAGCGGCTTTTGATGCTGCGTATTGAGCAACTACTAAGGTTAGGGATGCCCAAGGCAATGAAACAGAAAAAATGCAAGGTGATGCGAGTGGGGATGGAAAAATTACCTTCGGTACTTTTGCTGGAGCTTCAAATAAATATGGAGTTGATAACTACATGTGAGGCTTGTTATTAGGAATGGATCTATTCAATAAGTGATATGGTGAAACTCGTGGTTATGTTCGTCTTGCAAACACTGATGATTATAAAATTGAATCAGTAAAAGTGACCAACACCAGTAGTTACGACTGGTGAACTAATAATTTTGATTTAGGAGGAGCTACCAAATCAGGGATTGTTTCTAAGCTAGTTGATGATCGCAAGGCTGATATCATTTTTCCTGTGGCTGGACCTCAAATTGAAGATGTTTTAAATTATCATCCTCGTAGTAGTAGTTATAAAGGTTTACCTTATGTTATTGGAATTGATGTTGATCAAGCTGAAATTTTTAATGGTTCTGCTTATCACGGGCGCTTTATTACTAGTGCAATTAAAAATGTTCATAGTGCCACAAAAATTGCTTTACAACACGCTCAATCGTTAGTAAATAAACAAGTTGATGGAAGTTATGCTGCCAAAACAAGTGCTGATGAAATGTGGGATGGTACTACTCCTGGACGTTATAAAAACTGGTCAGTTGACCTTTTAGATGATGGTAGTGGTAAGTACAAAATCAGCAAGCATTATTTACGCTTGTTTGATGGAGAAAATGGTGATAACCCTGATGAAGCAGGATCACTACCAGTTGATGCAAGTGATGTGCTAATTAATTTTGTTAATAACGCGTTTGCTGATTTAGGAACTACAGCAATTGATTATTTGAACGGAAAAATTATTACTAAGTTAGCTCAAGAGATTATCGATAGAGCTAGAAACGAAGAATTTAGACTAATTTATGATGAAAAATAATTTAGTAATAAATTAAAACCTCATGTTAAAATTAAATATATAAAATAAAGGAAATTCTTATATAAGATATCAGAACGGGATATTGTTTCTACCTCTAACCTATTAGAGACTATGAGAATTTAGTAGTTAAAAATAACTTCTGATTCTTATCTGAAACATTCCACTTTTGTTTGAATCTTGGCAAGAGGGAAATGGTGTGAAAAAAACTTTAGGCATTTTGTCATCAATTGGTGTGATTGGCATTAGTACTACAAGTGTAATTGGATGTATTGCTCCTAAATATGCTAGTGGTGTTGAGGGCCAACGAGTGGTTTTAGTTACTGAAAGTGGTAAAGTCGACGATCACGCTTTCAATGAAGACGCTTACAAAGGAATGAATACCTATTTAATGTACAATTATAACCTGATTGGGAAAAATAATTATGTTGAGTCAGTCGACGCTTCTTACACTTCCCTGGTTTCAGGTTACCGTTTAGCAAAACTTAAAAAAGCTGATGCGTTGGTTTTGTCAGGATTTGCTCATATCCCTACTTTAAGTGAAGCTACCAAGTTGTTTAAAAATCAATCTGTAATTCTGATTGATGGAAAAGCAGACTATGATAATCCTGAATATCAAAATGTGATTAGTATTGTTTTTAATTCCCAAATTGCAAGTATGCAAGCAGTTTTTGATGCTGCTTATTGAGCAACTACCAAGGTTAAGGATGCTCAAGGCAATGAAACAGAAAAAATGCAAGGTGATGTTAATGGGGATGGAAAAATTACTTTTGGTACTTTTGGAGGAACCTCGTTTAAGTATGCAGTAGATAACTATATGTGGGGGGCATTCTTGGGAGTTGAACTTTTCAATCAGTATTATGCCACTACCTCTGAATCATACCGAAAAATTTATTTAGCCAATACTTCCACTCATCAAGTGGGTGATTTGAAAATTACTTCTTCATCCGATGCTGCTTATTACAGCGGTAATTTTCAATTAGGAGGGGCTACTAAATCAGGTATTGTTGATAAGTTAATTGGTCAAGAAAAATCAGACTTAATTTTTCCGATTGCTGGGCCTCAAATTCAAGATGTTTTAAACTATATTCCTCGTGGGTTTAATGGTCGACCTTACATTATTGGGGTGGATGGAGATCAAGCGACTGCTTATGATAGTGATGCTGTTCACGGACGTTTTATTACTAGTGCAATTAAAAATATTAGTAGTGCCACACAAGCTGCCTTACAACATTCTTCTTCTTTAAAAGATAGGAGCGGGAATGCTTGAACTGACGTGTGGGATGGTCTTTCTCCAACTCCAGCTTTGAATTGGTCCGTGGATTTGGTTGATGATGGTAGTGGGAAATATCAACTTAAAACCCATAAGTTATTCTTATATGATGAAGAAAAACAAGACGATGCACCAGATGCTACCAATGTCTTAATTAATTACGTCAATGCTGCTTTTGAAAAAACCAGCATGGAGATTAGTAGTTATATGGACGGGGCTTTAATTCAGAAGATTGCTGAGGAAATTGTTGCAAAAAAGTTAATCGCGGTGAAATTAAGTTAGTCAATGATAATTAATGACTCTGAGCAAAGAAAGGAAAAAACAATGAGTGAATATGCTGTAGAAATGCTTGATATTACCAAAACGTTTAACAACGGAATGATTGTTGCAAATGATCATTTAACTTTAAGGGTAAAAAAGAATGACATTCATGCTTTGGTTGGTGAAAACGGGGCTGGTAAATCAACGTTGATGAGTATTTTATTTGGGATGTACCAACCAGATAGTGGTGAAATTAAAATTAATGGTGAACCAGTAATTATTACTGATCCGATTAAAGCGAATCAATACAAAATTGGGATGGTTCACCAACACTTTAAGTTAGTGCAGGTGATGAAGGTGTGAGAAAACATCGCGCTGGGAGTAGAAGAAACTAGTTTAAAAATCTTTACCAACCAAGCGAAGATTAAACACCAAATTACTAACATTATGGATCAATATGGTTTACACGTTGACTTGAACGCTAAGATTGAAGATATTTCTGTGGGGATGCAACAACGCGTAGAGATTTTAAAGATTCTTTATCGTAATGCTGATATTTTGGTCTTTGATGAACCAACAGCAGTGCTAACTCCTAAAGAAATCGATAATTTATTAATGATTATGAAGAACTTACAAGCTAAAGGGAAGACGATTATTTTTATTACTCACAAACTTGAAGAGATTAAAAAGGTTGCTACGAAAGCGACAGTTATTCGTCTTGGTAAAAACGTCCGAGAATTTGATGTTAAAGAGATCAAAGGCAACGTGCTTGGTGAAGCTATGGTAGGAAGAAAACTTGTTAAAGTTAAAAACAAAGATCATACTCATGGCAAGAAAAAAGTTTTTGAAGTAATTAATTTAACTGTCAAAAAGGAAAGCGATCACCGTTTAAATGCTGTAGAGAACTTAAGTTTAACAATTCATGAAGGAGAAATTCTTGCAGTTGCAGGAGTAGAAGGAAACGGACAAAAAGAACTAATTGAAGCTGTTACTGGTTTACTTAAACCATCAAGTGGAGGAATTGTCTTTAAAGGGGTTAATATCAATAACACTTCGATTAAAAAGCGTTATGAAATGGGAATGAGTCATATTCCTGAAGACCGCCATAAGTACGGAATGATCATGGATTTTAACGTTTTAGACAATATTGTCTTACAAAGTATTGATAAGAAACCGTTCACAACTTTAAAAATGATTAATCAAAACGAAGTGGAAAAATATGGTGAACAAATTATTCACCAGTATGATGTGCGCGGTAGTCGCAACGGAAAAGCATTATCACGAAGTCTGTCAGGAGGGAACCAACAAAAGTTTGTGGTTGGAAGAGAAATTAATCGGGCTCATGACTTACTAGTAGTGGTTCAACCAACTCGTGGATTAGATATTGGCGCAATTGAATATATCCACAGTCAAATCTTAGCAGAAAAAGCGCAGAATAAAGCGGTGTTACTAGTATCTTATGAACTTAGTGAAGTCATGAGTTTAGCTGATAACATTGCAGTGATTAATGATGGTCGGATTATTAAAACTTTGAGTGCTAATAAAGTTAAACGAGCAGAGATTGGGGCATTAATGGGTGGTAGCACCTTAACTCAGAAAGGGGTTAATCTTCATGAATAAATGAAATTTATTCAACTGAAAACTACAGCGAAAAACTCGTGATGTATTTTCTTCTTATGAAACTCGTGAGAAGTTTAAATATATTAAGGGATCAGTTTTTGCAATTGTTTTAGGTTTAATTATTGCTGGGATTATTATTGCTGCTCAAAACGTCAATCCCTTTGTCTATTTAAGAGAATTATTTAATGTTTCTTTTAGTAGCTTATTTGTTGAACAAACATTCCAATGATTGGCAATTTATATTGTTGTTGGTTTAGCAGTTGGGCTTGGTTTCAAATCCGGGATCTTTAATATTGGGGTCTCTGGACAGATGTTATTAGGGGCAGGAATCTCAATTATTTATTATCGTTTAGCAGTTGGTGATAATCACGCGATGCATGCTGGTGATATTATTGTTGTTTTCTTGATTTGTCTGTTTTCAGGAGCATTCTTAGCAGGAATTGCTGGTGCTCTAAAAGCTTTATTCAACATTCACGAAGTTGTAACTACAATTATGTTGAACTGAACAATTTGATACTTGTTAAAATTCTTGTTTACCAAGTATCAAAGTTTGACTGGAGCTGGAATTAGCACGAGTGCTTCAATGCCTTCAGATCAACTAGCAATTAATGGCAGTTCAATCGCCATTCCTTTAATTATTGCCTTTATTTGTTTGGTTTTGGTTGCTTTCTTATTAACCAAAACTGTTTTTGGTTATAAATTAAAAGCGGTTGGTTCCTCACCAAATGCAGCAAAATATGCTGGGTTTAATGTTAAAGCCAAAATTGTTGAATCAATGTTGATTTCTGGGGGATTAGCAGGAATCGCTTCGTTTGTTAACGTGTTAACTTTAAATCCCAACATTTCCTTTACTGTGGACAATCTTCCTGCAATTGGTTATGATGCGATTGCGATTTCTCTAGTAGCCTTTAATAATCCAATCGGAATCTTCTTCACTTCGTTTTTGTGAGGAATTTTACAATCAGGAGGAGCTGGAACTGCATCTTTATTTAACATGTCGAACCAAACCTCAAGTTTAATCTTTGGAATTATTGTTTATTTTGCTGCCATTTCAGTAGTCTTTATTAATTATTATCCAATCTTGAAGTTGAAGATTAATTTAGCTAGTTTTTCTTCGCGTACGACTCGTGAACAAGTTCAAAAGTTATGATCAGAACGTCAAAAGATTATTAAAATTCGTTGAAGTTTGCGTCCTGGTTTAGATGTGCAAAACTACACTCAAGCAATGAAAGAAGAAAAGCGTCTTTTAAAACTTAGTTATCAACAAGGGGTTGAAAAGATTTCTTATCAAGAATACAAAAAACAAGTTCAAGCAATTAATCAGCAAATTCGTGCTTATGTTCGTGATTATAGAAAAAACCTAAGAGAAGTTGATAAAAAACTTGGTCAAGCAATTAAAACTGTGAAAAAAGATAACTACATTCAACGTTTGACCTTAGCAAAACAAGGGATTAAACGTCGCGAACGATTGTTATTAAGAATCAGCGATCAAAACGCCTTGGGACATTTAGAAGAAGTTAAAGCAACTTATATCGGAATCCAAGACTACTTAAAACAAGAAGCGCACAACTATCATCACTGACTAAAAACTCAATTAGAACCAATCAAAGCAGAATATCAACAAAAGGTTTATGAAATTGAAGCTTGATATGAAGGGAAAAGTGGAGATTTAACTCACTACTGAACTTGATTTAACTTATCAATTGAAACTAAGGGAGAAATCAAAAAACAAAAGATTAAGACCAAGAATAAAGTTGAATCGTTAAGAACTGATTATCGTTTGAATAAGAGCGCTATTCGTCGTGACAAAACATTAGGTGGGGCAGAAAAACAACAAGCACTTGCTAAGCTAAAAACAGCAATCACTGATCAAATTATAGCTTTAAGAGAAGCTGGTCAAGCAGTGATTGAACAACAACAAGCACTTGCGGTTAATGCAAAAACTAATTATCAAAAGGCTAAAAATAATGTTCAAGTTAGAGCAAAACTTAAAACGATGCAAAAGAGTTATCTTCACAAGTTGGATAGTGCTAAAGAAACTTATCAAAAAAAGGTCGTTGCTCTTAAAGAAGCGAATGAAACTCGTCGTCACCAGTTTGATAAAACCACTAGTCAGGGTCAAATTGCAGCAATGCAAGGATTTGTTAGCACTTATGATAACTATAAAAATCAGTTAAAAAACCAACAAGTTTATTCAGGAATTTATTTAAATCAACTAGCAGAAAAAATTACTTTAATGTGAGTCGACTTACAAACAATCAATCACGATAGTTTCTTTACTGCTCAAGATACTCGAGTTTCTTTCTATATTAAGAAGCGAATTTATCAATGATTAGCAAAAGAAGAAAAGTGGGTTGAAGAATCAAAGATTGCTTATCATAATCTGGATGAAACTAGAGAAATTAAAGTGGACACAAAGCGAATAATGACCACTTATAAACAGAGTTTGGTGTTATTCAGTGAAGATTATAAAACTGAAAAACAACAAATTATGAACAACAAAGATTTAAACCATCAAACCAAAGGTTTGATGCTAAATGAAAATGAACGAACTTATAGTGAACGTTTACAAACCTATATTTTAGATTTGGAAGCAAAAACCAGAAGCCGAAGTTTTCTTGAAAGTGAGGTGAAATAGCTAATGTTATCCTTTTTAGATTATGCTTTTGCTTTATGTGCAATTTTATTATTAGCAGCACTTTCTGGATATGTCAGTGAACGAAGTGGGGTTGTTAACATCGGTATCGAAGGAATGATGAGTATTGGGGCATTAGTCGTAGCAATGATTGGCTCAGCGGTGAACAAAAGTTCCACTCACAACCTAGATCAACTTTGAGTCGTCTTGGTGGGAGGAATTGTTGCTGCTGTGTTTGCCCTCTTCCACGGGTTTGCCTCAATTACTTTAAAAGCCAATCAGGTAATTTCAGGAACAGCAATTAATATTCTGGCTGCAGGAATCGCATTATTCTTTGCTACTTCAGGATTTTTTGGTTCAAGTGCCACAGATATTTCTACTAACTTTCATTCTTTATATGTTGATGCCAATCATGTTCTTCCAGTTTGATTATTAATCGGTCTAGGAATTGCGGTGTTATTACTAGTTTTCTTTACTTTCACTAAGTTTGGAATGCGCTATAAAATGGTTGGAGAAAATCCTAATGCAGTTGATGCAGCAGGAATTTCAGTAACTAAATATCGTTACCTTGCTGTCTTTTTATCTGGTTTCTTAGCTGGAATTGGTGGAGGAGTGATGATTTGCACCATTGTTGGAGGAGGAACTTTTGGAGGAACCACTTTTGGTTTTGGGTTCTTAGGACTAGCGATTCTAATCTTTGGTCAATGAAATATTCTTTATATTACCATTGGGGTTGTTGCTTTTGGGTTCTTATACACTTTAGGAAACCAATTAGGGACTTTAACCACTAATATATCAATTAAGAATAATGCAGGAATCTTTAGAATTATTCCCTTTGTCTTAACAATTGTTGTCATGGTGATCTTTTCGAAGTGATCACACGCTCCAGCAGCGAACGGGCAGCCTTTTGATAAGGCCCTGCGGTAGTTAAATTAGTTTAAAAGCACTCAAATGAGTGCTTTTTATTTGGATGAATTTTAGTCAAGGTCTGGAATTGTTAGTTAAGAATGAGATAATAAAAACTGTCAAAAGTTCTTAACAAAAAAAGGTTAATAACACCATGATTGATGATTTATTAATTAAGGAAAAGTTGAAATAATCAGCCCTAAAACAAAACTTAGCAAAAGACCATTTTTTGGTCTTTTATTTTTTGTAAAATAAGAAATGAATAAATAGGGAATGGTGATTATAAAAATGGAAATTTTGATTTTAGGGAACGGGTTTGAATGTCAGTATAACCCCAATGTCCGCAATTTTAACCAAAAATTTGTTGAGTTTATTAATGATGAGAATAAAACTAAAGAATTATTAAAAAAGATTAAAAGCTTTTGTGAACATGATCAAAAAATTTATCAAGCGATAGTTACGACGATTCGGAATGAAATTGAATTTAATGAAAATTTTATTTTAGAATCAGAATTACGTGATATTGGGATGCATTTAGCTAATGCTCCAGCTCGAACGCTGGTTGCAAGTGAGAATTTAATTTTTCATTGTTTAAAAAATTTAGTTGGTTTGATTATCAATGAATTCACCACTGATTATCGACAAATTGATCAATATATGGATTTTCGCATGAAAGAATTACCAGACCAAATTTGAACAACAAATTATACCAATTCAGCTCAGGAGGCTTACGAATCTTGAACAGAAGGTTCTCTTTTTCAACCCCTTGATTTGACTAATTCCTACTCCAAAGATTCTTTGAAAAAAGCGAAAGTGATTTATTTACATGGTCAATTTTTATTTCGAACCACATCAACATTTTCACCAACAACAGCTTATCTTGGCGCTTCCCAACTTGGTGATATTTATCAAGCCAATTCTCCTTATTTTAGTGCTAATCAACCAGTTAAAGCAACTCAAAAATCAAGCAAAACTTTTATTGATGATCAAACCTTTCAAAACATTGAAATTAATTTAGCAAAGAAAAACGAAAACCCGTTAAAAAGTGCTATTTCTAAAATTCTTTGGAACCAAAGTGAAGTCATTAAAATTAATATTTTTGGTTTATCGGTAAATAATGATGAAGGATTATTTAAAATTCTCTTAGACGAACTTGAGAAAGCAAACGTTAGTTATGAATTAAATTTCTACTACTATACGCAAACTGATAAAAAGAATTTTGAAGTATTTAAGCATGATTATTTGAATAGTACAAATGATAATAATTCTGTCGTTAATCCTTTTATTCATTATAATTTTGGGAACAATCCTCAAAAAGTTAAAAAACGAATTAACATTTTGCCATCAAAAGAATACAAGGGGTTTAAATTAAAAAAGAAATAGAGTTAAGCTATTTGCTCATCGCTGCGATTAACTTTTGGTCATGATTTAGCAATTGGCAAGTTAACAAATAACTTCCTATAATTAAAATTAAATTACTAGCAATTAAAATTAGAACTGTTCATCAATTATTTTTCGCCGCTTTAATTCAGTTGTTATCATAACCATTTATTGTCGCGGTCAGTTCAACAAAGTAAAGGACAACTAAAAAACTAATGATTATCAAGTAGGTTTGTCAATTGACTTGAAACTTACTGGTTTGTTTGGTTTTCTGATCAATTTCATACTTGTAAGTTACAAATAAAAAGGTAAAACTAACAAAGGTTTTACTGTGATTTAATAATCATGTGATTAACATTATTAACAAGTAATTCAAAACAATCAAAATAGCGAGAGGAACTTTGGTAGTTTTCACATCTAAGTTTTTAATTGTTAAAACAATGATTAACCCAATTAATAATAAAATTAAAGAACTAATCATCACCACAAGATTGGTTCTTTTTAAATGTGGTTTAAATAATTGAAAATCCAAAACTAGCGTCCTTTTTTGCCCTATTATGAGTTTAATTATAGCCGATTTGATAATTTTAGAAATTGAGTTTGGTAAAATTAAATTACTGAGAATAGTGGTGAGTTTAATGAGAAATAATGCAGCAATTCGTCCTTTACCAACAGGGACAAACTTAAAAAGTAATCAGAAAGAAAATTACCAAGCTTTGTTAACAGCTAATGAGGATAATGAATTATTGACTTTGTTTTGAGCAAGTTATTTAAGTGATTTAGAAACTAAGTACAAATTAATTTATCATCCAGGAAAAGAGCTTTTTCAGATTTATTATCATCCTGGGAAAACTAATGCAGCAAATAAACAAATTGTTCACGAAGTTACTCAGAAGATTAACCAGATTAACCAAGACTGAAATAAAATTGAACAAACAATGACTAGTTTTCAAGAGTATAGCAATCAAGAATTAAGGGGTGAATTGAAAACTGCTCAAGATGAATTAGTTAAGTTAGAAGTTAATAAGAGAGAGTTTGAACAGTCATTACAAAATCAGGATCTAAAAAATAGCGATGGTTTGGTTGAAGAATTTAATAAAACTTATCGTGAGAAGCGTAATGAGATTCAAACTTTGTTTACCCAAAATCCTCATGTTAAGGATTTGAATAAAATTTATCAAGATTACTTAAGTTTTCGTCAAAATCTCATCAAAGAGTATTTAAAAAGTAATGTTAAAAATTTGGACCAATTATTAGCAGCATTAGTGTTCAATCCAGAATAAAATCATTAGAGAAAAAAAGGGGATGAAGAAATGAAGATTTTAGCAATCGAGTCGAGTTGTGATGAGTTTTCTGTAGCGATTCTTGATGAGGATAAAATTTTGTGTAATGTCATTTCTTCACAAATTGATCAACACAAAGAGTATGGTGGTGTAGTTCCTGAATTAGCAGCTAGATTACATTTAGAAAATTGTGGGTGGGTGTTACAAGAAGCATTAGAGCAGAGTCAAGTTGATCTTGAAGAAATTGATCAAATCGCTTATACTGATCATCCTGGTTTAATTGGATCATTAATTATTGGAAAAGTTGTTGCCCAAACCTTAGGACTTTATTTAAATAAACCAGTTCAAGGTTATGACCATATTCAAGGTCACATTTTTGGTACTGCAATTAACCATGATTTTGTTTATCCTGTACTTGCAATGGTTGCAAGTGGGGGTCATACTCAAATTGAATTGGTTAATTCGCCAAATGATTTTCAAATTATTGGATCAACTGAAGATGACGCAATTGGCGAATGTTATGACAAGGTCGCTAGAGTTATGGGGTTAAGTTATCCAGGAGGTCCAGTTATTGACAAATTGGCCAAAACAGGCAATCCTGATGCTTATGACTTACCTTTAGCAAAAAATGATGCTACTTATGATTTTTCTTATTCTGGTTTAAAAACAGCAATGATTAACTTGATTCATCGTTTGAACCAAAAAAATGAACCGTTGCCTTTAAATGATTTAGCAGCTTCTTTTCAAAAACAAGCGATGAAGATTATTGAAATTAAACTAGCAAGAGCGATTCAAACTTATCACCCTAAGACTTTAACAGTTGGGGGTGGAGTCAGTGCTAATACTTTGTTAAGAACAATCATTCAACAATTAGGAACAAAGTACCAATTAGAGCAAACAATCATTCCTGATTTAGCATATTGTACTGATAATGCGGCAATGATGGCTAAACTGGCGTATGAAAAACAAAAAGTTTCATAATAAGATAATCGTGTAAAATAAAATGTAGATAGTGTTAAAGGGTGTAAGATTATGAGATCGTTTTTTAGTAGGTTAGCCATGCTTGATGAAGATAAATTGACCCCAAGAGAAGAACGTTTGGTAGAGTATGTCCAAGGCAATCTTCAACACATTGTGAAAAACGAAATGAAAATTGAACGTTTAGCTCAAGAAGCTGGGACTGGATATAGTGCGATTTATGGTTTATTAACAAAGTTAAATTTACGTGGTTATCGTGATTTTATTATGGCGTTGAGTGATGATGCCATTAATATTGAAAATGACTTGGTTCAAAATGATGAACAAGTCACCAGTAATTTGATTAACTTAATTAAGCAAAACTATACGATTACTGATCGCAAAGAAATTCACCAAACCTTAACTTTGATTCACGAATCAGAACGAGTGTTTTTGGTTGCTTGAGAACCTTCCTTGTTAGAAGTGGTGCAAGAGTTAGAAAACTTTTTAGTGCTTCATAGTCAAAACGTCTATTTTTTATTTAATCAATTTTCAATGATTGAAAACCGGATTCGCAACACAAAAAAAGGTGATTTATTTATCTTTTATACTTTTTATAGTAATAATGATTTGTTAGTAAAACTGATTAAAAAAATTAAAACTAACCAAGCCAACATTGTGTTAATTTCATCAAGATTAGCTGATCCTAATATTAGTAAATATGTTGATTCGATTCATACTTTAATTACAACTGCTAATCATTTGGAAAAAGAAAAGTTATATATTTCTAAAACCATTCCTTTTTTATACTTCAACGATTTGTTAATTTATCACTATACTAATTCAAAACGTTATAAATAGAAAGTCCTTTTATGATTGAACTTAAAAAAAACATTGCCAAGTCACGAGCTTTAAATCGATTTATTCACAAACTTTATGTGGATAACAGTATTCCGTTTAAATACAACAATAAGTTTCAAAATACTTCGGTTGCGAAGATGAATAAACTGATGATCAAGTTTTTTCACCAACCAGAAATGGTTATTTCTAAGGAAAATAACATTATTCCCTTTCGGTTTTACACCACTGATCAAATGATTTTAAATGGGGTGCAATATATTAGTGACCCAAATACCAATAAATGGGTTATTAGTACTCACGATTTTGGTCAAAATAAGTACTGGTCATTGTTTTTTGCCAAACCTTTTATCGAACTTGGTTATAATGTTCTTTCTTTTGATTTTCGCAATCACGGCGATAATAAGGGTTTAGATCCAGTAACTTTGGGGACTTTAGAAACCATTGATTTAAAATCAGCAGTGGAATGACTTGTGGAAAATAAACACCCTGAATGCATCGGGTTGATGGGGGTAGGTCTAGGAAGTTATGTGATTAATAATTTATTTATCGAAGATAACCAGTTATTTAAAAATGCCCAAGTTAAGTTTGCTGTGTGTGAATCAACTTATAATTCAGTAGAAAGTTTAATCATTAGTCAATGACGAAAATGACGTTATATTTATCGAGACTCGTTTGTGCGATGAACTGCTAAAAGAGTTAGAAAAATCATTGCTGCTGCAGAAAAAGAAGAGTTAGTTGATTTTAAAAATAATAATTTACTTGTAAAATTAAGGGAGAAAACAGAGTTAGACTATGTTCCGTTTTTTTATACCAATTCTTCAATCAACAACTTAGTACCAGCTAAAGATTCATATGAATTAACCATTAGTCGGGGAGAATTTTTTGATCAAAAAGAAAACCTTGATAAAATCGTCATCTATGACTTTTCTCAATCCCGTTTAATTTTTAAAGATCACTTTAAGAAGAACTTGAGAGAAATTATTGACTTTGAAAATCAGGTTGTAGGAGATGATCAGAATAGTCAAAAAACCATTGAACGGTTAGTCTTAACTGATGAAGATATTAAAAATAGTGGTGAAGAGAGCAATGAATTGACAACGTTTGCCAATTAAGAAGGAGAGTATTGATGGAAATTAAAGATTTATATCAAGATTTAAAAAATGAACAAATGGTGGAATTTATTGCTCGTGTTCGTTCGAATCGAGATGGAAAAAAAGTTTCGTTTTTAGTGTTAAGTGATGGTACAACAATTCATGATGTCCAAGTAGTTTATAAAGCTGATTTAAAAAATTATCATGATGTAAGTAGAGTTCGGGTAGGATCAATTTTAGCAGTTGAGGGAGTAATGGAACTGACCCCCACTAGAGACCAACCCTTTGAAATTAAGGCAACAAATATTGAAATTCTTGATGAAGCAATTCCTGACTATCCGTTACAAAAAAAAGAACATTCTTTGGAATTTTTACGTGAAATTGCTCAATTAAGAGCTCGTACAAAAACTTTTAACGCTATTTTTAGAATCCGAAGTTTAGCTGCTTTTGCAATTCACAAGTTCTTTCAACAAGAAAACTTTGTTTATGTTAATACCCCGATTATTACTTCAAATGATGCTGAGGGTGCTGGTGAAGAGTTCGGGGTTGTGACTTATGATCAAAATCACAAACCTTTAATAACTGATTTCTTCAATAAGAAAGCTTCATTGACAGTTTCAGGACAATTGAATGCTGAAGCATTTGCTCAGGCATTTAAAAAGGTTTACACTTTTGGACCAACCTTTCGTGCTGAAAGTTCGTTCACTTCTCGTCATGCTAGTGAGTTTTGAATGATTGAACCAGAGGTTGCTTTTAATGATTTATCAGCCAACATTGATTTAATTGAACGAATGCTGAAGTTTGTCTTTAATGATGTTTTAATCAACGGTTTGGCTGAGCTGACTTTTTTAGCAACAGTTAATGAACCAGGATTGGTGGAGAAAATTCAAACCTTATCGACAAGTAAGTATGTGATAAATACTTATGAAGAAGTGATTGAAATTTTAAGTCAAGCGGTTGCTGAAAAAAAGGTTAACTTTGAAAACAACAAGATTAGTTTTGGCTTGGATTTGGGAACCGAACACGAACGTTACTTGTGTGAAGTTGTGAACCAATGTCCTACTTTTGTAATTAATTACCCTAAAGAAATTAAGGCTTTCTATATGAAGTTAAATTCTGATCAAAAAACTGTTGGAGCAGTTGATTTGCTTGTCCCAGGAATTGGTGAGTTAGTGGGTGGATCGCAACGAGAAGATGATTATGAGCAATTATTAAACAGGTGTGAAGCATTAAAGATTAATCCTACTGATTTATCATGATATTTAGATTTACGTCGGTTTGGTTATTATAAATCATCAGGTTTTGGTTTAGGATTTGAACGCTTGGTTATGTATTTGACTGGGACTAGTAACATTCGTGATGTTTTACCTTTCCCTCGAACACCAAAAAACTTATTGTTCTAGTGTGTATTCAGAAAGTAACAGACCCAATTAAGGTCAATTAATAGTGTAAAATTAACTTAAATATAATCTTTTAGAAAGCGGGATATTGTTATGCTTATTTCTTTTGTTATTTCTACCACTCAAAAAGAGGATAACCGCGTATTAAAAACGTTGACTTCGCTTGATCAACAAACTTCAATTGACTATGAAGTGATTTTGATTAACGATAATCCATCAATTTCTAAAGAGGAACACGATGCGCTAGGAGCGCTTTTTATCAAGAATAAACGTTTAGTTTTGGTTGATAATTCAAAACCCCAAAGCGATGCTTTTAACTGAAATTTAGGAGTAAGTTTAGCTCGAGGAACTTATGTCGTGTTTGTCAAAGAAGGCGATGTCTTGAATCCATCCACAGTAGAAACGATTAAAAAAGTAAGTCAAAAAGCAACTAATAAAGCTGTTGATGTGATTCAATTTCAACGCAAGTTGATTGGGTTATACGAAGTGGAAAAGACTCCTTCAGTTTTAATTGAAGATTATCTTTATGATTTAAGCGAAAATAAAGAGGTTTTTGCTTATGTCGATGCCACAATTTATAATAAAGCTTTTCGCACCAGTTTGTTAATTGATGATGAAATTAAGTTCAAACCTCGAGTTCGTTATGACGCTTTATTTTTATACGATGTTTTAGCCAAAAGTGATAGTTTCTATAATTTAGGAGCCAATCTCTTAACTAATACGGTTTCGATTCCTCGTTATTCAGTTTTTGATGTGACGAACCAATGACCTCACATTTTAAATAATTATCGGCGTATGGGAATTTATAAAACTATGAGAGATGAAATTACTTATGCGCAATTTTATAATCTTTATGCTAACTTCTTGGGCTTGATTAAACGTTTTAAAAACAAAACTTTGTACAAAAAAGCGTTAATTTTTGTTAGAGACAAATACGAAGGACGAATTGATTTATTTGTTCGCACCAACCCAATTTTTAAAGAAGCTAAGCATTCACAATTTAATGGTGACTTTGAAAATTTTAATAGTTTTATTAAAACAGAACTTAAAAAAAATCGTTAAGATTATTAATAATGAGTAATGAAATAAAGTCAACAAGTTATGAACTTTCTTGCGAAGTTAAACCAGAACAAAAGCCTTCTTTATACCAGTTAGCCAACGTTTATCGGGTTTTTTTTGCTCGGGTTTTTGATATTGTTATTTCTGCGATTCCAGGATTTGTTTTAGTAGCGGTTCTAAAAGATCGGGTAGTTGGTAATTGAATTGGAGCAACAATTAATCTTAGTGTTGGGTTAGGGATGATGGTTTTGTACTTTGTGATTTTACCTACTGCTTTTCACGGTAACACTTTTGGTAAACTAATTTTTAAAATTCGCTTAAAACATAAGGGAGAAAACCAAACAGTTCGTTTTTACATGCTTTTAGTGCGAGAAGCGTTTTTCATGTTGATTCCTTGAGTGGTGGCGTTAATTTTTTTTATTGTTGCTTTAGTAATAATTACTGTCCATTCTCCTGATAATCGTGACCAAGAAGGAAGTGCTAATTCTGGAGCTTATCTAATCTATCAGTTAGGGTATTTGTTCTATTTTCTTTGGTTCTTCTTTTTGTGTTTAACAATCAAGGTTCAACCCTTGCACCAAAGTGGTCTTGACATTAAGTTTAATTTATATGTGGTCAATAAAGAACCATTAAACCAAGTCCATCAAGAATATAAAAACACAACTTTAAAAAGAGATGATGCCCACATTGCTTTAAGTGAATTGCCTGCTAATTTTGATATGAAAACTTTAGCAGAATTAACCTCTTCGCCCCAAAAAGAACATGAGAAAATTATTTCGTTAAGTGATTTAGATCGACTTGATTCGACCAAAACCCCTCACTTGAAGCAGAAAAAGTCTGTCAAATTAATTTACAATGACAAAGAGAATGAGAAAGAATGAGGAAAATAGGATGATTGATTTTAACCAAGAATTGGAGCACTTGAATTCTCACCAATTAGCAGCAGTGGTTTATAATGATGGACCGTTGCGAATAATTGCAGGAGCAGGTTCGGGGAAAACTCGGGTAATTACAATGAAGATTGCCTATTTGGTTAATAATCTTAACATTCCTAGCTGGAGAATTTTAGCTTTAACTTTCACAAACAAAGCTGCTAAAGAAATGCGCAATCGGGTGGAAGTAATTTTGGGCAATGACCAAAGAATTAATCCTTTTATTGCAACATTTCACTCTTTTTGTTACCGAGTATTACGTGAAGATGGAGAAGTAATTGGGTTAAAGAATCCTTTTTCGATTATTGATACTGCTGATCAACGTACGCTAATTCGGAGAACTATTAAAGATTTGGGTATTGATCAAAAGAATTATCCTCGCGCAGAAAATGCTGCTTTAGAAATGATTGAAGCTTGAAAAACTAACTTTATGGATGCTGCTGAAGCACAAAAAACTTCAGTTGATGAGCAAGAAAAAGATTTTAGTTTAGTCTACCAAGTTTATGAAAAGTATTTACAAGAAAATAATTATGTTGATTTTAATGATTTGCAACTAAAGACGTATCAGCTATTTACCACTGATGAACAAACCAGACAAAAGTGAGCCGATCGGTTTGACCATGTTTTAGTTGATGAATTTCAAGATACTAATGAATTACAATTTTCTCTAATCAAGATGCTAAGAAAAACTAATCCTGGCTTGACTGTGGTTGGCGATCCTGACCAAACCATTTATACATGACGGGGAGCTAGAGTAGAAATTATTTTAGACTTTGAAAAGAATTTTCCCAAAGCCAAGACGATTATTTTAGATCGTAACTACCGCTCTACTAAACAAATTTTAGATTTAGCCAATGATTTTATTGATAATAATTTCAACCGAGAAAAAAAAGATATTTATACAGACGTCACGGGAGTAACAGTGACTGTTCATGAAGTAACCACACAAAATAGTGAAGCAGAATATGTTGCTAAAACAATTAAAAAACTGATGAAAGAAAAACAGTATGAATACAGTGATTTCTTTGTTTTATACCGGATGAATGCTTGGTCAAGAGAATTTGAACATGTTTTTGATAATAACCATCTTCCTTACCAGTTAATCGGGGGGATTAAGTTTAGGGATCGTAAGGTGATTAAAGATGCGGTTGCTTATTTAAAGGCGGTGGCTTTGAACGATAATATCTCTGTAGAACGGATCCTACGCGCAACGCCAAAAATTGGTGAAGTAACGATTAGCAAGTTAATTAATTATGCAACAGTTAATGACATGTCAATCTTTACTTTGTTGACTGTTCATGATCAAGAAGCAGCACAAATTAGTAAACATTTAATCGGAATTAGTGACTTGTTAAGTAAAGGGCAAGCCAAATTTCAAGAAAATCTCCCTGTTGATGAATTGCTCCGCTTCTTATTAATTCAATCTGGATATGAATCAAGAGTGAAAACCTTGGCAAAAAATGACGAGGACATCGAAAATTTAAACGCTTTTTATGACCAATTAAAACACTTTCATGACCAGTTTGATCCCCAATTCTATAACGAAACAAACCAAACATTAGCGTTTTTACAAGAAGAAGCTTTGGGAAGTGATGATGAAAGCGGAGTAGCTAATAAAGTTACCTTACTGACGATTCACGCTGCTAAAGGTTTGGAAAATAAAGTTGTCTTTGTCACTGGGAATAGTAGTGGAATTTTCCCTTCTAATCGTACAATTGGTAATCCTGCTGCTTTAGAAGAAGAGCGTCGTGCGATGTATGTGGGTATGACTCGTGCTAAAGAACGATTGTACCTAACTTATGTTAATGGTGAATATTCATTTATTACCAATCGTTCTTTAGAACCTTCGCGTTTTATTAAGGAATTAAATCCAGATTTATACGAACTTGAACAACCACTATCACTACCATTAACAAATGCTTATAGTCGCACTTTTAGTCAATCAGATAATAAAAGTCGCACCAACTCTCAAGTTGCAAATTCAAATTCTGATCTTTTAAAAGTGGGCGATGTAATCGAACATGTGATGTTTGGTCAAGGAGTGGTTGTTAAAATTGTGAATAACAACCAGTACCAAATTGCGTTTAATAATCCAAGCTACGGGATTAAAATTATCCCGATTAATTCTGTCGCAATTAAAAAGGTGGTTTAAAAAATCATTTTAATTGCTAAATGCTATAATAAAATTAGTTTAAAAGGAATGGAGATTTCAAAATGGCACAAAAATTTAACGCAACAATTGTTGATAAAGTTGGTTTACACGCTCGTCCTGCTTCTCAACTAGCGAAGGAAGCCTCTAAATACGAAGCTGATATCAAAATCAGTGTTGATGGAAAAAATGGTAATTTAAAATCAATCATGAACGTGATGGCTATGGCTATTAAAAGTGGTCAAGAAGTAGTGATTGAAGCTGATGGTCCTGATGAAGAACAAGCATTAGCAGGAATTAAAAAAGTAATGACTGATACTGGGTTAATCGGTTAAACCTTACTGAGTAGAAAGCGCCTTTTAAAGGCCTTTTTTATTCTCAAAATCAAGAAATAATCAAATAATGATAAAATAAGCAGGAAAGTTAGTTTTAAGTTAGCAAGGATCAATTTAAAATGTCCTTGTAATTATTGAGTTTATTTTTGATTAAAACAAAAAGAGGGGGAGTGGATAATGAAGTCATTTTTTAATACTGGGTTTAATAATTATCTCAAACCCTTTTTAGCAAAATTACAACTTCCTTTGCGCAAGGTTAATCAAGATTATTCTTATCGGTTTTATCTTTATTCTTGAAAAACTGAAGGAATGATTTTTTTAACCACTGCTTTGTTGATTCCGTTTCTCTTCTTATTTATTTTCCGTTTTGCTTTGAAAATGAGTACTGATGCTTCGGTTATCGGCAACAGTTATTTACAACTAATTTATTGAGCAATCACTTTAGTTTCATCAACAGTTGGTTTTTATCAGTTTTATCAACGTGATAAACAATTATTTTTAAGGTCAGGAACTTTTGTTTTTTATTGTTTTATTATAGTGCCAAACTTGATTTCGTTTGTCATAATCTTAATTGCCTCATTGGCAGGAGTTGATAATAATTCTCCTATTGCTCCGTTTTTAACAATCTGAACTCAAATTCTTGCTGAAGTACTTGTTTTATACTTGGCATTTCATTACACTACTAATCTAAAAAACCGAATTCTAACTACTTTAAAAGAAAATTGGGTGATGGTTTTAATTGTTGTGATTATTAGTGCAGCAGTATTTTTTGGTTTAGTTCAGGGTGCTTATCAAGCAATTTTTAAAAATACCCCCTTGTCCCTTAATAACCAATCGAATAATCAGCAAGGTTTAGAAGATGGACTTGAAACTGGACGCCCTCTTGTCTACCGGATTTTTTATGCATTTTCTCTCTTTGTTTTGACGATTCTTGTGGCACCTTTATGTGAAGAAATTGCGACAAGAAACGCATGGTTTGCAGGAGTTGGAAACAAAACCTTAGGTTTAATCACTACCGCGTTGTTTTTTGGGATTCTTCATACCCAAACTGGGGATGTTGAGCACATTTTAAACTATGTTTTAGCTGGGTTAATTTTGGGGAGTATTTTTCTTATCAGTCGGGGAAATGTAACTTATAATTGGCTAACCCATGCCACTTATAATTTAATTGTCTTGATTGTGATGTTTAGTCAAAAGTTTTAGGAGTTATCATGCAAGAATTTATTATTAAAGAAAACGATGCTAATCAGAGTGTCTTCAACTTTTTAAAGAAGGTTTATCAAACTACTCCCTTATCAGTAATCTATAAGTGGTTTAGAAAGAAAGAAATTAAGGTGAATAACCACCGGATTAATGACCAAAAACTCCAGTTGAAGGCGGGTGATGTGGTGGTTGTTTATGACACAAACCAACCCCTAAAAAGAACAGAGTTTAAGCAAGTAGATTATTCTTTATTAGAAGTGGTCTATAGTGATGAAAATATTTTAGTGGTCAATAAACCATTTAATATTGAAGTTCATTCTGAGTTTAACTTATCTTTAGATGCAATGGTGCGAAGTTATTTAGTTGACCATCACCAATACGATCCTGGTCAAGAACAAAGTTTTGTTGTTAGTCATGTCCACCGGTTGGATAAATTAACTGGTGGTTTAGTAATTTATGCTAAAAATAAACCCGCCCTAACCCAGTTGTTAAGTGCTATTAAGACCACCATTGAAAAACAGTATGTTTTACATACTGCTCCAGGTTTTCAAGAGTTTTTAGATGCTCCTGGTTATGTTTATTATGACTCTGAAGCGCAAAAATCAGTTTTTAGTCCTAAAGAAAGTGATGCCCGGATGAAACCGTGCCACACTCAGTTTAAATTAATTAGCCAAAATAAAGATTTTAGTGTCGTCGAAGCTAGTTTAAAAACGGGAAGAAAACACCAAATTCGGGCAACGCTTGCTTATTATGGTTTTCCAATTATTAATGATTTTCGTTATCAAGGAAAGAAGATTAATAACCAAAGAATGATTTTTTTAAAGGCATACAAAATTATTTTTCACGGTTTAAATGAACCATTATTGTATTTAAATGAGAGAATAATAGAAATAGATCAAAACTTTAATTAAGTGAAGTGTTAAAAAGGAGGGTGTGATGAGTCAACAAGAACAGAATGCCAATGATAATTTGCATTTGCAAAGATCCAAGAAACAGAACCACCAAAATTTCACTGGAACCCTAATCGGGGCTTCAATTTCTTTAATTAATGCGATTATTCAATTTATGATGATTTATTGAATTTTGAAAGCCTATGGGACAGAATTCAACGGATTTATTCGTCTTTCTGCAGCGCTTACAACAGTTGGAGGCACAACTGAAGGAGCCTTAGGAGTTTCGACTGTTGTTCTTTTAATGAAACCTTTACAGAACAATGACTTTATTACTGCTAATGAAATCTTTTCTACTAGTAAAAAACGTTATTCTAATGGAATGATTACCAACACAGTGATTATTGTTTTACTTTCAGTTCTTTATCCTTTGTGAATTGTAATTTCGCCTGTGCTGGTTAAGGGTAGTGGGGAGATTAACTTTTCAATGGTTTTAACCCAAGGAAAAGTACAGTTTATGACCGTACCTTTTTTTGAACTAATCTTTATCTTTTTATTTTTTGGCGTAAAAAACATTATTAGTGCTGGTTTTTTTGGCGCGTATGAAAACATTATTCAAGCTGACCAACAAAACGGAACCAGAAGAGTAATTATTTTGTTCACTGATTTAGTGATTTATGGCGTCCTCTTTTACTTATTAAACATTACTACTAAGGGCGATTTACCAATTAATCCGATTTTTCCGTTCATGATTCTTTTAGGATATGGACCCTTACGAGGGTTGCTAATTATGATTTATGTTAAACGGAATTACGAATGGTTAAAGTTTTATCCTGATTTTGATAATTTTCAACTCAAGAAGTCATCAGCAAAAATGTTTTCAATTTCGTTAGGAAGAACCTTATTGTTTAACACTGATATTTTTTTAGTAATGATTGTTTTGGGAGGGTATGGGTTGAGAACTTCATCAATGCTTTCTTTATACTTATTAATCGGGGTTAATACTCGTTTGATTATGACTAACTTTATTACTTCGTTTCGTGAATATTTTGTTAGTGTCATTGTTAAAGACGGACGGTTGTACTGGGAATCATACTCTAAGTATGAACTCTATTTGTATGCGGTTTCTGCGTTTACGTTTGTACTTATGTCTATACTTAGTCCTTATTTGGTTTCAGCCTTGTACGGACCAATGGTGAATAAAGATTTTGAAAGTGTTACTACTAATGCTAGTCAAGCGGTTTTAAGTTTGAACCTAGCAGCATTAGAAAATGCTTATCAGTTTATGTTTAAAGGACCATCGTTTTCGATTATTTATGCCACTTCTACTGCGTTTATTCTTTTAATTCAAGGACAATTTACCTTGGTTGAAGCTAAAGAACGTTCTGAACAGGTTTCTAAACCAACTACGATTATTGCAATCCTTTATATTGTTTTTGCCACGGCTCTCTCCTTGATTTTTTCTGTTCCCCAAACTGGTGATTATTTTATTCGGGACACTTTACTGATTTTTTATAGTACCAAGATTGTGTTTATGGCAGCACTATATGGGTATTTATGAGTAGAAAACTGAAAGAATGGTACTTATAATGCTAACTTACACTATATTATTCCTAACTTGTTGGCGTTTGCTATTCCCGTGTCATTAGGAGTGGTTGGAAACTTGTTCTTGTTTCAAACGCTTTATCCGATTGGTGAGATGAAAAGTTTGTGATCCTTGATTGTGGTGATTTTACTTGTCATTGCTGGTGATTTAGTCGTTGTTATTATTTGTGCCCTCTCGATGCGACCAAAAGTGGCAGTCTTATTAATTTTAATGCTTCCGATTGTCAAACAGATTGTGGCCCGAACCAAGAATGAATCGCGCTATAAACGCTTAACTCAAGCAAATGTTGATGTTGCTAAAATCGGGAATAACAATTTAGTTTATAGTGAACTTTCTACAACCATTCAACAAGAGGAGTACGATTTAGAGCGGATGAATGAGATTGATGAAGTCTTTCGTCCTAAAGTTTATAAACTAAAAAACGATGAAGATGAATAAATTGCTTCTTTAAGGTAAAAGGGATGGCAATCCCTTTTTTCTTTCGTGATTAATCAAAGTATAATATTACTATTGTGAGGTTTTAAGAATGGATAAAAAAATTCTTGATCGATATAACTTGTTAAAAACAAAATTAATTCAATGGGGACAAGAGTATTATGAAAATGATACTCCTAGTGTTGATGATGCTGAGTATGATCAAGCGATGCAAACTCTGTTGGCTTTAGAAGAACAGTATCCTGAACTGATCAGTGAAGATTCACCAAGTCAGTTAATTGGTGGGGCTGTGGCTTCAGGATTTAGTAAGTATCATCATACTCAGGCAATGATGTCTTTGGGTGATGCTTTTTCTGTAGAAGAGCTTGAAAAGTTTAACCAACAAATCAGTAAAGTTAGCAACCAAATTGATAATCCTTACTTTGCTGAACTCAAGATCGATGGACTTTCAATTGCTTTAATTTATGAAGAAGGGCGGTTAGTAACTGCAGCTACTAGAGGGGATGGAAAAATTGGTGAAAACGTGACTAACAATGTTCGTCAAATTGCAGCAATTCCATTAACAATTCCTCAGAAAGGTCATGTAGAAGTTCGGGGAGAAGTTTATTTACCAAAAGCTGAATTTGAAAAGTTAAACCACCACCGCTTATTAAATGATGAGCCCTTATTTGCCAACCCTCGTAACGCTGCTGCTGGTACTTTACGCCAACTTGATCCCAAAATTGTTCGCAATCGTCACCTAAGTGCTTTTATTTACTATTATTATGGTGATCAAAAAGTGGCGAGTCAAAGCGAAGCAATCGCTCATTTAAAAACACTTGGTTTTCCTACTAATCCTGAGGGTAAGTTGTGTCAGAACTTGACTGAAGTTAAAACTTATATTCAAGAATATAGTGATAAAAGAAATAACTTGCCATACGAGATTGATGGAATTGTTTTAAAGTATAATGACTTTAATTTATATGATGAGATTGGTTACACTGCTAAAGTACCTAAATGAGCGATTGCTTATAAGTTTCCTGCTGAAGTAAAAGAAACTACACTATTAGATATTTATGGAACTGTGGGGCGAACAGGAAAAATTACTTATAATGCCAAACTGAATCCTGTGCAATTAGCAGGAACAAATGTTGGTGCTGCAACTTTAAACAATGCCCAATTTATTCAAAGTCTTGATTTAAGGGTTGGGGGTAAAGTTAAAGTTAAAAAGGCTGGAGATATCATTCCAGAAGTAATTAGTATTAGTAAAGGTAAAACTTATGCTAACCTACCAGTGTTTGTCCCTTTAACTCATTGTCCTGTTTGTGACAGTTTGTTGGAAAAAAACACTGGTGAAGTCGACCAGTATTGCATTAACATTGATTGTCCAGCACAAATTAAAAGAAGTATTGAACACTTTGCTTCTCGTGGAGCTCAAAACATTGTGGGATTGGGAGAAATGATTGTGGTGCAATTATATGAAAATGAAATCTTAACAGATGTGGTCGGGATTTATGAATTAAAAGATAAAGTTGACCAACTGCTTGCTTTAGATAAGTTTGGTCAAAAAAAAGTCGACAACCTTTTAGCATCAATTGAGAAATCAAAACAAAATTCGTTGGAAAGGGTTTTGTTTGGTTTAGGAATTCGCCATATTGGTAACAAAACTGCCCTGATTCTTGCTAAGGAATTTCGTAATCTTGATACGTTGATGCAAACTTCAAGTGAAGCTTTTGCTTTGATTGAGGGGGTTGGTGAAGTTGTTGCCGAATCCTTGGTTGATTGGTTTAATGAAACCAGAAACCAACACGTGATTCAGGCTTTGAAAGAGCATGGTTTGAATTTTGACTACTTTGATAATTCTCCAGTTATTCCCCAAACTTTGACTGGTCAAACTTGGGTGATTACTGGTACTCTTTCTCATCCTCGCCAATATTTTGAAGCAATAATCCAAGCTCGAGGAGGGAAAACTAGTAGTAGTGTTTCAGCTAAAACTAGTTATCTGTTAGCAGGAGAAATGGCAGGTTCAAAATTTAACAAAGCCCAAGAGTTAGGGGTTAAAATTTTAACTGAAGCAGAGTTTAACGAGTTAATTAAATAGAGGAGAACGCAATGAAGAAAAAAATTACTGAAATAATTAAAAATAACCATTGGGATGTTATTGCAGTTTCTTTGAAGGAAACTGGCGATACAATTTATCAAACATTTAGTAATGTTGATGATTTGATGGTATTTGTTGACCAGAATTTAGCAAAATATGAAGTTAGTTTGCTAGATCATGCTTTAGTTTTAAACCAAGAAACTAGAAAAACAACCCTAACCTTTAACTTTGTTTTTAATTCACCACAAAAGGAGTTAAGTGATGAATATCTTAAGAAGTTAGGTGATGACATTATGATTGAATTAAAACCTGACGACGTTAGAGAAATTAAGCGAATTGAATCAAGTTTAAGAGAAAAGTTTTTGAAGGTATTAAGTATTAATACTGATGACATTCAAGCTCAATATTATCCTTTTGATCAAGTTCATAGCTATCTGCGAAGTGATGAAGAAACTAAAACCATCGATCAAAGTGCGGTATTAGAGAATGCTCCAAGTCATGAAGGAGATTATGTGACAATGGTTAGGGTGGTGAAATAAAATGAGTATTCAAAATAAAACGATTGTGCAACTTCACGAAGAGTTAGTAAATAAAACTACAACTGCTACTAAAATTGTTGAAGAAGTCTTGATGATGATTAAAACCGATAAAAAAGACAACTTTTTGTTAGCATTTGATGAAACAAAAATGAAAAGTGTCGCTCAACAAATTGATCAACAAGGAGTTGATCGACAAAACCTTTTAGCAGGGATTCCTTATTTTGCCAAAGACAACTTTTCCACTAAAGGTTTAACAACTACTGGTGGTTCAGCAATTTTAAAAAATTATATTCCTCCCTTTAATGCAACTGTGATTAATCTTTTAAACAATCAGCAGGCGCTGATGAGCGGAAAGAGTAACCTTGATGAATTAGGAATGGGAGGAACAGGAACTTCATCAGCATTTGGAACTGTGCCTAACCCGTTAAATAAAAAGCACTTAGTGGGTGGGTCAAGTTCTGGTTCTGCTTATGGAGTAGCAAAAGGAATTGTTCCTTTTGCTTTGGGAAGTGATACAGGTGATTCAATTCGTAGACCAGCTTCTTTTGCTGGTATTGTTGGCTATAAACCAACCTATGGAGCAATTTCGCGTTATGGAATGCTGCCTTATTCTCCTAGTTTAGATCACCCAGGTGTTTTGGCAAAAACAATTGAAGATAGTGCGATTGTAGCTGATGTGTTAGTCGAATTTGATCCTGCAGACTTTACTTCCTTAGCAGTAGAAAAGAAAGGGTTTTATCAAAACTTAAATAACTTTGATAAACAATTAACTTTTGGTTATTTGACTAATGTTCACAACTTTTTACCACCTAATTTAAAAAAGAAATACGATGAACTTTATGCTTTGTTAAAAAAGAATGGGGTAATGGTTAAACCTTTAGAGTTTTCACAACCTTTACTTGAAGCCTTATCACCAGTTTATATGATGATTTCTTTTTCAGAAGCAGTTTCTAGTAATGCTAACTTGGCGGGGATTAATTTTGGTACTAGAGTGGAGGGGGATCGGTGAGAAGCGGTGATGAAAAACACCAGAACTACTAATTTTGGTAGTGTTGTTAAACGTCGGTTTTTAATTGGTTCTTTAAATTTACAAAAAGAAAACCAGGAAATTTATTTGCACAAAGCAAAGAAGGTGCGCCGCTTGATTTGTGAAGAAATCAATCAGGTTTTTCAAGAATGTGATTTGTTAATTATTCCACCTTCACAAACTGTTGCTCCTTTAATTGGTAATGGACAAGAGTTTGATGACAACCAAAATAACCAAACTGAATACATTGATGACATTTTAACGTTAGGAAACTTTAGTGGAATTCCTTCAATTACGATTCCTTTTGTTGTTGATCACAACAAGATGCCAATTGGGATTAATGTTAATGCTGCTGCTTGTGAAGATTTAAAGATGTTTCAAGGGGCGAAATATTTAGAAACAATGATTAAACAACTAGAAAGTCAGGTTTTAGATCATGAATAATTTTGAAGTAATTATCGGGATTGAAAACCATGTTGAGTTGAAAACAAAATCAAAGATGTTTGGCCCTGGTCTGGTTGGTTTTGGTCAAACTCCCAACAGTCAGGTAAGTGAAGTTGATTTAGGTTATCCTGGAGCATTACCAAGTGTTAATCAAGAAGGAGTGAGGTTAGCAATTTTAGCTGCTCATGCTTTGAACATGAAGATTGACTCGTTATTAACCTTTGACCGGAAGAATTATTTTTATCCTGATTTAGTTAAGGGTTTTCAAATTACCCAACAATTTAACCCAATCGGTCAAGACGGGTGGTTAGAAATTAGTTTAGATCCCGATTCAAACAAAAAAATTGCGATTCAACGTTTACATATTGAAGAAGATACTGCTCAACAAAAACACAGTCAAAACCTCACTTTGATTGACTATAATCGTAGTGGAATTGGGTTAATTGAAATTGTCACGCATCCAGTCTTGAGAAGTGCTCAAGAAGCAGTTGCTTATGTGGAAAAATTACGAGAAACACTTTTATTTTTGGGAGTCAGTGATGTCAAGATGAGTGAAGGGTCATTGCGATGTGATGTTAATGTTTCGCTACGTCCTATCGGTTCAGAAAAATATTCTCATAAAGTGGAAGTGAAAAACCTGAACTCGTTAGCGAACGTTAAAAAAGCAATTGAATTTGAAGTGAAACGACAAAGTGCTTTGCTAGTTCAAAACCTTGTGGTTGAACAAGAAACTCGTAGGTTTGATGAACAAAGTCAAACTACAGTCTCAATGCGGTCAAAAGCTGATGCTTTAGATTATCGTTACTTTACTGAACCAAACCTATCACCAATCCAACTTGATGAGCAATGAATTGAAGAAATCATTAGCAATGCTCCAGAATTAGCTAGCAAAAAACGTGATCGTTATGAAGAAATGGGGTTAAGTGCAGAGACTATTAATACCTTAATGAGTTCGCTTGCTTTAGCTAACTTTTTTGAAGCAACTTTAGCATTAGTAAACGATCCAATTAAAATTAGTAATTATCTTACTGGAGAAGTAATGGCGTTTTTAAACGAGCAAAACCAAGAAATCAACCAGATTAAGTTAACCCCAGCTAATTTAGCTTCAATGGTGAAGTTATTAAACCAAGGAGTGATTTCTTCTAAACATGCTAAAACTATTTTAGAAATGATTTTAGTTGATGATCAAAAGATGCCAGAAGTAATTGTTGAAGAATTAAACTTAAAACTTATCAATGATTCTAAGGAAATTGAAGCGTTGTTAACTCCAATCATTGCTCAAAATCAAAGTGTGGTCGAACAATATTCACTTCGTCCTGAACGGGTATTAAAAACTTTAATGGGACAACTCATGAAAGTAACTCAAGGTAATGTTAATCCTGATCTTGCCAACCAAATTATTTTAAAGTTGTTAACTAAAGCTTAAAGATAGAAAAACACCAGTCAGTTTAGACTGGTGTTTTTTCAGTTCTGGTTTCATTGCTAGTTGGTGGCGTTCCTTGAATCTTATTAACAATATCATTAATAATATTAGAAGCAGCAAACAAGGTAATGATGTCATCTTCTTTTAAGATGGTATTTTCATCAGGAAGGAAAACTTTACCAGCTCTTCGGATTTGAATAATATTAAAGTCTTTGGAGTTAACTAAGTTTAACTCATCAAGGGTGCGACTAAAAACACTAGGATTTTTTACTACCACTACAGTTGAGAAGTAATCATCACTTGAAGATTGGATATCAATGTTGACATCGATATCATAAACTAATCGACTTCCCACTGTGTTTCCCGCAATTGCATCAGGGGTAATAATTTGGTTATCAACCAGTCCAATTGCTTTTAAGATGCGGCGATGTCTTTCATCACGAGCTCGAGAAATAATGTTCTTAACACCTAAGTCTAAAAGGTTTAGAACAGTAATTAAAGAAGTTTCCATCGTACTTCCAAATCCAACCACAACTCCATCAAAACTTTTAATCGCATTCTTTTCTAACGCTGACTTGTTGGTCGCATCCAAAATAACTTTGTCAATTTGATCATAATCAGATAAATTCAGGTCCAAACGTTGTTTGTCATTGTCAAACACGGTGACTTTTTGGCGTTTTTCTAGCAAAGTTTGAATCACAACTAAACTAAAGTTGGAAGCTCCTAGGATCGCAAAATTTTTCTTTCTGGGCACTGGTTCAAACCTCAACATTCTCACTATATTATACCTATATAACTTTTGTTATTGTATAATGATAAAAGTAATTTTCTTATTTCCCCCTAAGGAGGCTTTTGCTTGGCTAAGAAACCATTCGATGATTCCCGTTCCCAAAATGAAAAAAAAGCGGTGAAAAAAAAGCGCAATCCTCATAAAATTTCTTGAACTCATAAAAAAAGCAACCCTCTGGACCATTCGCTTGAAAAAAACAAGGTTAATGCTTCTTTTTTTCGAAGTCTGAAGCGTTTTTTTTCAATTAATTCCAAGGTTGAAGAACAAACTACAAAGGATAAAGCGTTTTTAAAGTTAAAGAACTGGTGACCCCTTTCAAAAATTAGTGGCCGCATTTTTTTGATTTATATTGTAACAATCATTGCAGGAATGATTCTTTTAGCAGTTCCTGGAGTCGTGCTAAACCATAACTATAAATGAGATTTTTTAACTTCACTATTTACTACTAGTTCAGCTTTTTCTGATACAGGAATTAATATTGCTGATGCTTCAAATGATTATTCGTTTTGAGGACAATTAATTATTGTTTTACTCATTGAAATGGGTGGAATTGGGGTTTTAACCTTTAAAGTTATCCTTTATTTAATGATTAACCGCAAAATTTCAGTCAATGATGCTTCTTTGGCACAAAGTGAACGGGGATCTAGTAATTTAAACAGTGCCGTGGTGATGATTCGTGATGGGTTTTTATGGTTAACTGCAGTACAAATTATTGGAGCTGCAATTTTGTTTTTTGCCTTTTACTTTACTGTTCCTGATCCTAATACTAACTATATTTATAATGGAGAGCGACAAGTGTTGGAGTTAACTTCACCTTATCATAACTTTGTGCGTTCTTTATGGTTTTGCATTTTTCATTCTACTAGTGCGATTAATAATGCTGGGTTTGATATTGTGTCTTCTGGTTCGCTACAACCTTATAATCATAGTGGTAATGTTAGTTATTTAATTCAGATTACTTTTATTGTGGAATGAATTATTGGGGGATTGGGATATCCAACCTTCCATGATATTAAAAACAAGATTAATGCTTGAAGAAAGGGTGAAAGTGTACCGTTTTCTTTATTTACCAAGTTAAACTTTGTGATTTATTTATTTTTGTTTTTTGCAGGTCCTCTAGCAATTTTTGGAATTGAGTTTTCTAACCGCAGTAACTCTTTAATTTTTAATAACTATACTGCTAATACCAACCCGTTAGGAATCATTGATGCTGAAACGATTGTGATCACAACTTCCAAACCCTTAGGAGAAGTGGTTATGGATATTATTTTTAATACCACTTCTACTCGGAACGCGGGATTTTCAAGTATTAACATTAATGATTTTAGTTCGGGTTCAAAAACAGTCATGGGAATTTTGATGTTTATTGGTTCGGCACCCTCATCAACAGCTGGAGGAATTCGGACAACTACTCTAGCGATTATTATTTTAGGAATTGTTTCAATTGCCCGTGGGAAAACTCGGGTGAGTGCGTTTAAAAAAACAGTTCCTGAAGAGACGGTTAAACGAGCTTTTGGAGTCTTTTTCCTTTCAGCGGTATTAGTCAGTCTGGCCCTAGTTATTTGTTATGCAGACTCGCATGCAGTGCTAAGTATTGCTTATAAAGGTGATGAAGCAGTGGTTGGTTTATTTGTCTTAATCAGTAGTGCGTTTGGAACTACAGGAATGAATCCGTTAACCAGTGATCAAATGTACCAGTTAGGAGTTTTAACTAAACTTGTTATAATTGTGGTGATGTTTATGGGGCAACTAGGAATTTCTAATACCTTGTTAGTCTTTGCTAAAAATAGTAGTAACGAACAGTTTGGCTATTTAGAAGAAGAAGTTGTCATTGGTTAGAAAAGAGAAGTTTTGATGGTTTTAATGGATGGAAAAAAACTTGCCCAACAGCTAGAAACAGAGTTAAAAACTCAAATTAATAACTTGAGAGAGGGTAGAAAGCCAAGTTTGGTAGTTATTATGGTTGGTAAAGACCCAAGTTCTGAAGTTTATGTACACCACAAACAAGAAGCTTGCGCGCGGGTAGGAATTACTAGTAAACTTCTTGAGTTTGCCTCAGATGTTACTGAGAGGACATTAATCACGACTATTCAAGCACTTAATGCTGATTCTAGTGTGGATGGTATTCTTTTACAGTTCCCTCTGCCATCACATTTAAACAAGACTAAAATGATGAGTTTGGTTGATCCAAGCAAAGATGTTGATGGGTTTAACTACCAAAACCAAGGGTTATTAATGCAAAACCAGCCAACAATTTTTCCTTGCACTCCTTTGGGAGTAATTGAATTATTAAAAGCCTATGAGATTGAGTTAAAAGGTAAAAACGTTTGTATCGTAGGTGCTTCTAATATTGTTGGTAAACCGTTGGGAATGATGTTGTTAAACCAAGGCTCAAGTGTCGACTTTTGTCATGAATTTACCCTTGATTTGGCAAGTCATACGCTTAGAGCTGATATTTTGATAAGCGCTGTTGGGCATCAAGGTTTAATTACCAAAGCGATGGTTAAACCCCAAGCAGTGGTAATTGATATTGGATTTATCAAAGATCCTCGTTCAAAAAAGGTGTTTGGAGATGTCGATTTTGCTCAAGTTAAAACAGTCGCAAGTTATTTGACTCCCGTTCCAGGTGGTGTGGGGCCAATGACTGTTGTAATGCTTTTGAAAAACACCTTTTTACTTTATTTAAGTCACGAAAAAAACTAAATTGGTCCTGATAAAAACTATTTTTGAAAAAAACAAAAAAGATATAGACAATAATTTAGAAGGTTGCTATAATTTTTATTGTCTTGATAGGAGAATAGTAATTGGCTTTTTAGCTCAGTTGGTAGAGCAATCGGCTGTTAACCGATTTGTCACAGGTTCGAGTCCTGTAAAAGCCGCCATTAACAATGGCCTGTTGGTGAAGTGGTTAACACACACGGTTTTCATCCGTGGATTCACGGGTTCGAGCCCCGTACAGGCTACCATTATTTAAATATTGGAGTGCTAGCTCAGTTGGGAGAGCTCCTGCCTTACAAGCAGGCGGTCAGCGGTTCGAGCCCGTTGCACTCCACCATTCGCTGTCTTAGCTCAGTTCGGTAGAGCAACTGACTTGTAATCAGTAGGTCGTAGGTTCGATTCCTATAGACAGCACCATTCAAAAAGCCGGAATTGATCACACGCCTTGGGGTGTGTTTTTTTATGTTTTGATTTTGAAAAGATCGCTAATGTCTTGACCAGAATTAAAATAACTTATGTTAAGATAATCTTGTTTGTAGGCTGGGTGTTTATGAACAAATGTCTAATAAATTGGGAGTCATTAAGACTCCTTCTTGCTGGCTTAGCTCAGTTCGGTAGAGCAACTGAATCGTAATCAGTAGGTCGTAGGTTCGATTCCTATAGCCAGCACCATTGCTAAGAATCACAAAACATACCTTCGGGTATGTTTTTTTGTAGAAAAGTTTGATAATAACTGTTTTCGATTCTGAAGGAGTTTAAGATTATTTTAGATAGGAGAGAATAATTATGGATGATTTTGAGGAAGAATTTGAGAATATAAGGGAACAAAATGAAAATAAAGTTTTTAGTACTTTAATTGTAGGAAACCCAGGAATGGGTAAAACTTATTATTTAAAAAACAAGATGGGTTGAAGTATTGATAATAAGTTATCTAATCGTCAAACTAGACGGATAAAGAAAAACATTAAAAACTTGCAGAAAGAAAACAAGAACAAGAGAAAAGAAATTTCAAATTTAAAATTAGACATAAAAAATCATAATAATTGAGTTTATCAATTGGAAAAACTAATAAAAGATAATGAAGATAAGATTAACAAATTGAAATTTCAAATTTATCGAAAAATTATTTATTTAAATTGTTTTGAAATTCAAAATAATTTTTCTGGGAGCATTTTCTGTGAGTTTATACAAAAAAAGATTTTTTCTCAGTGGTCCCGATTCATGTATAAACTTAATCAATTGTTAGTGAATTTTTGAGTTTACGTTTTAGTTCCTTATTTAGGTTTAATTGGTGGATTAATGGGAATATTCTTTGGGACAAGTAATCAAAAGTACTGACCAATTTATTTGATTTTTGCTATCACCATTACTTCATTAATTGCAGTCTTGTATAACGTTACCTATGTGTTAAAAACTAATTTTAATTCTAGAAATATTAATGAAATATCAAATAAACATTTTGTTGACTTTGAAAATTTGATAATTATATTTGATGATTTAGATAGATTACAAGATAGTTCTCTTAAAAGGAATATCACAAATGAAATTTCATTGTTTAGAGATAAAATGATTAGTGTTTTTTTAAGGAAAAATAAAAATCATTGTCTAATAAATTTATTTAGGAAAAAGAAATTTATTTCTTGCTCGATTGTAGCCGTTACTAACTATGAAGAAAAGTCAGGAGAGGAAAAAAATGAAGAATTAAGTAAAATAAGTAAAGAATTTGAAATATTAAATAGAAACTTAAAAAATATAGAAGACGGAATTGATAAAATAGGGTTTTATATACCATCAATTTCTAGAAATAGTCCTCATAATGTTGGTAGTTATTTTTCTCAGCGCAATCTCATTAATAGAAGAAGTAGGAATTTTTCATCCATTTTGTCGATTGATTATGAAGAAAATTTAATTGATTTTTATAATAAAAATTTTGATTTCATTTATGAAGCTGCTATCAATGATTTGCAGGCTAGGGACTTGATTTTCTCTGCGTTAAAAAAATATGGAAAATTAAATAATTATGAAAATAAAATAGAAGAATTTTTCAATAATCAAATTAACAAGCATTATTGAGAATTAATGATTAAAAAGTTTAATGTAAGAAAAATCAATATGATTTTTCCAATAATACATTCGTTATTAGAAAATAATACAAATATTAATTGATTAAAGATTATTTTTTCAGATGATGATTTTTTTATTTATATGGTAATAGACTATGCTATTTTAAGAGTTTACCAACCAACTTATTTTTTTAAACAGAAAAAACAATTAAGTATAAGTCCAAGCGGTCTCTGTGATGACAATGGGAATAAAATTTCTATTTTTAAGGGAACGTTTTATTCTGTAGAAATGCGTGAAATTGTTTACAATGTTTTTTCCCAGTTGATAATGCCTGAAAGAACTAATGAAAACTTTGGTTGGAATATTGACACTTTTAAAAAAATAGTAGATTTATTTGAAACATCGAATAAAATCTCTCTTTTTAATTTGCAAGAGTTTTTAATTTCTTTGTGATTTAAAAATAACATCAAAATCAATGAAATTTTCTTACACTTCTTTTATACATTTTTAATTAATAAAAATTATTTTAAAAAAATAGATTTTTTTTCCGATTCAACTAATAATTTGTTAAATAACTATAGTCCTGAATATATAACAATAATAATATACATGATTCGATTTTTTGTTTTTTTTAAACTTCAAAATGCTTTTGATGATGAATACAAAATCAATAATCTTTCTGATATTTTAAAAATTAACAAAAAAATATTTGATAATTTCAAATGAGAAAAAAAGAAGTTGATTTTTAAATTTTTAATAGGAGAATCGGATCAATTAAGTTTGATTACTTTCTCATATGATAGTAAAGAAAATGTTTTTTACACATCTGATGATTTAAACAGTGGTTGGTTTGATGATCCTTTTTTTCAAGAAATTAAAACGAATAAACAGAACGAAATATTCCCTGGTGATTCTATTTTTATTAAACAAAAACAGAATAGAATGAATGATTCTATTCAATCATCTTCATTGGTTCTAATGTCCTTGTTTAAAATGAAACAATTAAGGTCGATAGAACATTACGATTTATCTTTAATCGTTGAGACCATAAATTTAGAGCAAGATAAATTTAGCGATAAAAAATTTCTTGCCGCAGAACTAATTGATATTTTTAGTTTGAATGATTTTGGTAAAGAAGATTACGGGAATATTTCCAAATGAATACAAAAGGAAAGATTATTTTCTATCTTTATTTATATGGTTAATAAGAGAATGGGAAATTTTTCAGTAATTGAATATCTAGATTTATACGAAGAACTTAATTGTAGATTTTCTTTTGATGATTTGTTGACTTGATTAAGAACTGATTGAATTCTCGACAGAGAAAAATCTAAAGATAGTTGAGACCTTGAAAATTACCAAGAGTTAGTGATAAATTTGGAACAAATTGTCAATGATTTGAAAGCGAAAAACGATTAAGGCTACTTTTTTCACTTCTTTTCATCTTATTAAAATTTGATATGGAAAATGTCTTTTAACTTGTGTTATTATAATCTTGCTTGTTTGTATGTACGACTCGCTAGCTCAGTTGGTAGAGCAACTGGCTTTTAACCAGTGGGTCCGGGGTTCAAGTCCCCGGCGAGTCACCACTTATCAATGCGGGATTGGCGGAATTGGCAGACGCACTAGACTTAGGATCTAGCGTCTTTGTACGTAAGGGTTCGAGTCCCTTATCCCGCACCATTTTATGAACAAAAAACCAAACAGACATTAAAAAATCTGTTTGGTTTTTATTATTCATTTAATAATGGTTCTACTTCATTTCAATAACGTCAATTTATTAGAATTAACTTTTCAAGATTAGTTAATTCACCAACGATTCGATAGCGATCTTGTTCAGCGACGATGGTGACATATCGCAAAAGAACAACTGAATTGTATTTCATTCCTTCTTCAGTCGTTAAATCAACTGTAAAACCTTGGTAATCCTCTTCTTCAATTTGTTTATTAGAAAAGTAGGGATGCTGATTATTTTCATCGTATTTAATTGCTGTTATTTGTAGGACAACTGCTTCTTTGTTGATAACACTAATAACCAGATGAGGATGATTATACATTCGACCATCATTGCCTTCATGACTTAAAGTGATAATCTTTCCTTCAGTTAAATTCATTCTTTCACCCTCTTTTAATTAATAATCTTATTATGAAACAATTAAACAAATTGAGCAAGTGGTAAACTTTGTATTTTATTAGATAGATGTAAATCTTTGTCTTTTTAATGTGTAAAAAGCATTAAAAATTCAATTTTGAAATTATTTTTTAAAAAAAGAAAAAAGTACTTGCACTGCTATTGATAATTAGGTATTATCTTATTTGTCGTTAGGGAAAAACGAGTTATGAAAATGAATTAAAACTTCACAATCTTTCTTTGTTTTTTAACGAAAAATGATCTTTGAAAACTAAATAGAACAACCAATTACTTGTTAAAAAAGTTATTGTAAAATAACTCGTACAATTTAATTGAGATAAAAGAATAGTCAGCATCAAAAAGGAATTTATATTTAAAATGAGAGTTTGATCCTGGCTCAGGATAAACGCTGGCGGCATGCCTAATACATGCAAGTCGAACGGGAGTGCTTGCACTCCAGTGGCGAACGGGTGAGTAACACGTATCTAATCTACCTTTTAGTGGGGGATAACCTTTGGAAACGAAGGATAATACCGCATAAGATCTTCATTATGACATCAGAAGAAGAGGAAAGATCCGTTTGGATCGCTAAAAGATGAGGATGCGGCGTATTAGTTAGTAGGCGGGGTAAAGGCCCACCTAGACGATGATACGTAGCCGAACTGAGAGGTTGATCGGCCACATTGGGACTGAGATACGGCCCAGACTCCTACGGGAGGCAGCAGTAGGGAATTTTTCACAATGGACGAAAGTCTGATGAAGCAATGCCGCGTGAGTGATGAAGGTCTTCGGATTGTAAAGCTCTGTTGTAAGGGAAGAATAAGCCAGGAAGGAAATGTCTTGGTGATGACGGTACCTTACCAGAAAGCCCCGGCTAACTATGTGCCAGCAGCCGCGGTAATACATAGGGGGCAAGCGTTATCCGGATTTATTGGGCGTACAGGGTGCGTAGGCGGTTGTGTAAGTTTAAGGTTAAAGTCCAGAGCTCAACTCTGGTTCGCCTTAAAAACTATACGACTAGAATGTGACAGAGGTAAACGGAATTCCATGTGTAGCGGTGAAATGCGTAGATATATGGAAGAACACCTGTGGCGAAAGCGGTTTACTGGGTCATTATTGACGCTGAGGCACGAAAGCGTGGGGAGCAAATAGGATTAGATACCCTAGTAGTCCACGCCGTAAACGTTGAGTATTAAGTGTCGGACTTAAGTTCGGTGCTGCAGCTAACGCATTAAATACTCCGCCTGAGTAGTATGCACGCAAGTGTGAAACTCAAAGGAATTGACGGGGACCCGCACAAGTGGTGGAGCATGTGGTTTAATTCGAAGCAACACGAAGAACCTTACCAGGGCTTGACATCCAGTGCAATGGTATAGAGATATACCGGAGGCTAACATTGAGACAGGTGGTGCATGGTTGTCGTCAGTTCGTGCCGTGAGGTGTTGGGTTAAGTCCCGCAACGAACGCAACCCTTGTCATTAGTTACTAACATTCAGTTGAGGACTCTAATGAGACTGCTAGTGTAAGCTAGAGGAAGGTGGGGATGACGTCAAATCATCATGCCCCTTATGTCCTGGGCTACACACGTGCTACAATGGCTGATACAAAGAGTCGCAATCCCGCAAGGAGGAGCTAATCTCATAAAGTCAGTCTCAGTTCGGATTGAAGGCTGCAACTCGCCTTCATGAAGCCGGAATCACTAGTAATCGCGGATCAGCGATGCCGCGGTGAATACGTTCTCGGGTCTTGTACACACCGCCCGTCACACCACGAGAGTTGGTAATACCAGAAGCAGGTTACCTAACCTTTTAGGAGGGTGCCTTCCAAGGTAGGACTAGCGATTGGGGTGAAGTCGTAACAAGGTATCCGTACGGGAACGTGCGGATGGATCACCTCCTTTCTATGGAGTTTATTGATAAGAATGGATTGGATTCCACCAATCTTGACTATTTGGTTCTATTTAGTTTTCAGGGGTTATTAATTTAACTTCTGAAAAACAGATTGTTCTTTGACAACTAAATATTTGATGAGAAAAAATAAAAATTAAAACAAAACAATTTTCTAAAATTAAGTTATTAATCGATGATATTGAGATCAGAAAAAAATAACTAAAATTTGTAAATTGCCATTAGATTTCTTCTAATAAAAGTAAGGGCATATGGTGAATGCCTTGGAAAATGGAGCCGAAGAAGGACGTGACTACCTGCGAAAAGCATCAGGGAGCTGGAAGTGAGCTTTGATCTGGTGATATCCGAATGGGGAAACCCAGCAAGATTTACCTCTTGTTGACTTGTAGTGAATACATAGCTACAAAGTCGGGAACCTAGGGAACTGAAACATCTTAGTACCTAGAGGAAAAGAAAATAAATAATGATTCTCTTAGTAGCGGCGAGCGAACAGGGAAGAGGCCAAACCGGTTTTCGAACCGGGGTTGTAGGACTTTCATAACGAGTAATCAAGTTTAATGATAGTAGAAGTGGTTGGGAAACCACAGCACAGAGGGTGATACTCCCGTATACGAAATCATTGAACCTCAAGAAATGTTCCTGAGTACGACGAAGCACGTGAAATTTTGTCGGAATCTACCAAGACCACTTGGTAAGCCTAAATACTCCCATTTTACCGATAGTGAACCAGTACCGTGAGGGAAAGGTGAAAAGTACCCCGAGAGGGGAGTGAAATAGTTCCTGAAACCATATGCTTACAAGAAGAGGAAGCGCGTTAAGGCGTGACCTCGTGCTTTTTGTAGAAAGAGCCGGCGAGTTACAGTTGCATGCAAGGTTAAGCACTTTTAGTGTGGAGCCGTAGTGAAAGCGAGCCTTAATAGGGCGTTTAGTATGTAGTTGTAGACACGAAACCGAGTGATCTAGCCATGACCAGGTTGAAGTTGGGGTAAAACCCAATGGAGGACCGAACCAACGTTCGTTGAAAAGACCGTGGATGAGTTGTGGCTAGCGGTGAAATTCCAATCGAACTCGGAGATAGCTAGTTCTCCCCGATATATCTTTAAGGATAGCGTCGTGGTTAGAATAGTGGAGGTAGAGCACTGAATTTAGAATGGCCGCACCTAGCGGTACTGACTAAAATTAAACTCCGAATGCCACTATCTCGTCCACGGCAGTCAGAACATGGGTGATAAGGTCCATGCTCGTGAGGGAAACAGCCCAGATCGCCAGTTAAGGTCCCTAAGTGAATACTAAGTGTGTAAGGATGTGAAATTGCACAGACAGCTAGGATGTTGGCTCAGAAGCAGCCACCATTTAAAGAGTGCGTAACAGCTCACTAGTCGAGTGATTTTGCGCCGAAAATGTACCGGGGCTTAAGTATTCCACCGAAACTGCGGATTGTATTTTATACAGTGGTAGGGGAGCGTTCTAAGGGCGATGAAGTCAGACCGTGAGGACTGGTGGAGCGCTTAGAAGTGATTATGCCGGCATGAGTAACGTTTGAGAGTGAGAATCTCTCATGCTGTTTAACCAAGGATTCCTGGGCAAGGTTCGTCCACCCAGGGTTAGTCAGGACCTAAGGAGAGGCCGAGAGGCGTATTCGATGGACAACAGGTTGATATTCCTGTACTGATTAGTTAGTGATGGAGTGACGGAGAAAGGTAGTGTATCCCAGGCGTTGGTTGTCCTGGGCTAAGCACAAAGGTGGCGTTGGTTGGTAAATCCACAACGTATTCAACACTGAAGTGTGATGGGGAACGAACAGTTCGCTTAGTAGTGAAGTACATGACCCTAAGCTTCCAAGAAAAGCTTCTAACTTAATAACTAATTACCTGTACCGAGAACGAACACACGTGGTTAAGGAGAAAATCCTAAGGCAAGCGAGAAAACTGTAGTTAAGGAACTCTGCAAAATCACCCCGTAAGTTCGCAAGAAGGGGTGCTTGGTGTGAAAACCAAGCCGCAGTGAAGAGGGAGGGGCAACTGTTTAACAAAAACACAGCTCTCTGCTAAGTCGTAAGACGAAGTATAGGGGGTGACGCCTGCCCAGTGCTAGAAGGTTAAAAGGAGAGGTTAGCGTAAGCGAAGCTTTGAATTGAAGCCCTGGTGAACGGCGGCCGTAACTATAACGGTCCTAAGGTAGCGAAATTCCTTGTCAGGTAAATTCTGACCCGCACGAAAGGCGTAATGATCCCTTCGCTGTCTCAACTACAGACTCGGTGAAATTTTAGTACCAGTGAAGATGCTGGTTACCCGCAACTAGACGGAAAGACCCCGTGGAGCTTTACTATAACTTGATATTGAAATTTGGTGTGCTATGTAGAGGATAGGTCGGAGACTTTGAACCACAACCGCTAGGGGGTGGGGAGTCAACCTTGGAATACGACCCTTGGCACATTGAATTTCTAACTTCGACCCCTGATCGGGGCCAAGGACAGTGTCTGGTGGGTAGTTTGACTGGGGCGGTCGCCTCCTAAAATGTAACGGAGGCGCTCAAAGGTATCCTCAGCATGGTTGGAAATCATGCATAGAGCGCAAAGGTAGAAGGATGCTTAACTGCGAGACTTACAAGTCGAACAGATGCGAAAGCAGGACTTAGTGATCCGGCGGTCCCGAGTGGAAGGGCCGTCGCTCAACGGATAAAAGTTACCCCGGGGATAACAGGCTGATCTCCCCCAAGAGTTCACATCGACGGGGAGGTTTGGCACCTCGATGTCGGCTCATCGCATCCTGGAGCTGAAGTCGGTTCCAAGGGTTGGGCTGTTCGCCCATTAAAGCGGTACGCGAGCTGGGTTCAGAACGTCGTGAGACAGTTTGGTCCCTATCTGTTGTGGGCGTTGGAAAATTGCGAAGAGCTGACTCTAGTACGAGAGGACCGAGTTGGACACATCCCTGGTGCTCCAGTTGTCGTGCCAACGGCATAGCTGGGTAGCTAAATGTGGATAGGATAATCGCTGAAGGCATCTAAGCGAGAAGCCCCCTTCAAGATGAATTTTCCCCCTCACTTTCGGGTGAGTTAAGATCCCATGTAGACCACATGGTTGATAGGATGGGTGTGTAAGTGTCGTGAGGCATTAAGCTAACCATTACTAATCGATCGAGAGAAATTAGACGCAAATATAATGGACAACAAACAATTTACAAGTGATTTCTCATTCAAGTATTTAGTTTTCAAAGAATAATCCCACTAATCTGGTGACTAGAGCATAGAGGTTACACCTGTTCCCATGCCGAACACAGAAGTTAAGCTCTATTACGGTGAAAATAGTGCATTTGTGCGAAACTAGCGCGTTGCCAGGTCAACAAAAAACAAGTCTATTTGAATAAATGGGCTTGTTTTTTGTTTTTGGAATTAATTGATATAATCAAAGAGTCAGAAAGTGAGCAACTGCAATGGGAAAATATGATAAAAAATTCCTTTTCTTTTCGGATTTAGACTCCACACTATTACAAGACAACGGATTCTTTTCTGCTTATACCAAAGAAGTGGTGGAACAGATTTATGAAGAAGGTTATCTTTTGATTCCAATTACAGCTCGTTCGACTGGAGATGTCATGCGCCAAGCCAAACGTTTGAAAATTGATGTCAATGGTGGAATAATTGGGGCTAACAATGGTTCGCAACTTTTTGACTTCAAAAATCAAGTCTGAATTATTAATGAATCGTTATCAACAGAAGTTTTGAAGTGAGTCTTTGAACATACTCATGGTGTTAAAGATATGAAAGTGCATTTTTTCTCTGATGACACCACGTTTGTTTATGCGATTGGTGCTAATTCTCAATATTGAGCTCAGATTATGGGATCAGATTATATTGTGATTGATAGTCACCAAGCATTAGAACAAAAGATTAACCACTTAACAATTGCTTTACCAAAATCTTGAACATTAGAACAATATCAAGAGTTCTTTACAATAATTAGTACTCAGTTGAAAGAATTAGGTGCTGATGTTCATAAATATAGCGATCGTGTCTTAGAAATTGCACCAAAAAACGTTTCTAAAGGTTATGCTGTGAAAAAAGCGTTAGAATATTTACAAGTTGATCGTCATCAAACCAAAACTTATGCTTTTGGAGATGGATACAATGATTTATCAATGTTTGATGCAGTTGATGTTGGTGTGGTGGTAGAAAATGCCGCTTTAGCACTAAAAGATGTTGCTGATGATGCAACTGATTCCAACATGGATGATGGAGTTGCTAACTACTTAGCAACTCGCTTCTTAAAGAATAAACCAAGCAAGGAGAAATAATAATGGCTATTGTTAAAATTAATAGTGTTGATGAGTTTAATCAAGCAAAGAATGAAGGAAAAGTATTGGTTGATTTTTATGCTGATTGGTGTGGACCATGTAAAATGATGGAGCCAATGATTGAAGAGTTGGTCAATGAAAATAGTGATTTAACTGTTTTGAAAGTTAATGTTGATAATCTTCCTGATTTAGCTGCAGAATTTGCAATTATGTCAATTCCAACCCTAGTTCTTTTCAAAGATGGAGAAGCAACAAGTAAGTTGATTGGATTACAATCAAAACAAAAAATAAGTCAATTTATTCAATAACTAAAAGTAACTTTTGCAAGTTACTTTTTTTATGTCAGAATATAAATAGATAAAGGTTGGATGAAGTAATGGAAAAGAAATTATTGATTTTTGATATTGATGGTACCTTAGTCCACAACAATAAGGTTTCACTAAAAGTAATTCAAACCTTAAAAATGGCAAAACAACAAGGTCATTTAATTACGATTGCTACGGGTAGAAATAGTCGCGGAATTTTGAAAGTTGCTTGTTTATTGGGGTTAAATAACGGACAAACACCAATTATTGGGTTAAACGGAGCTGAAGTTTTTTATTTAAATCCTGACAATTCTACAAATCATTTGTGACAAAAACCCTTAACTAAACAGTTATCAGTGCAACTTTTTGAGACTGCTAGAACCCAAAAGATTGATTGTGTTGCCTATACTCTTGATGAACATTATTTGTATACCAACCGTAGGGTAAGTTTTTTAAATTTTTTTATGTATCTTCGGAGTAAACGTGCAGAATTTATTAAGTTAAAAAAGAATTTGATTAATTTAAATTTGGATGTGATGAAAGTTATTTGTCATGGAAGAAGTCAAAATATGCAATCCTTTCAAGAAAAAATGAAGTCATTAGGATTAGAAGTGTTTGGATGAAGTTATACTGAACACAAAACTCATAATATTGAAGTTAATATGACTGGGATTAATAAATCTGTGGGGATGGAAAAAACTGCTGAAATTCTTAAAATTGAGCAAAAAGATGTTATTTATTTTGGGGATGGAGCCAATGATAAAGAAGCATTGCAGTGAGCTGGAATTGGTGTAGCAATGGGGAACGCTCACGATGACATTAAAAGTTATGCTAACCAAGTAACTTTGGGAGTCAAAGAAGACGGAGTTGCAGTTTGGATTGAAGAAAATATTTTAAAAACTAAATAAGTTGTGAAATAAAACTTTTTTAGTTATGATTTTCTTACACTCTCAACCCCTCTTAGCAGGTGCTTAGTGTGACTTTTTATTTTATTGTAGTAAAATATATGCAATGTTTTTTTACTTTTAAATTGAAAGGAGACCTTTAAGTGGAAACTAATATTTTAGAAATTCGTAATATCACGAAGTATTATGATGGTAAAGTTGTACTTAAAGGCGTTAGTTTTAATGTCCACGAAGGAGAGTTTATTACCCTTTTAGGACCTTCGGGATGTGGAAAAACAACAACTTTAAGAATTATTGGTGGGTTTGAAAAACCTAATAGTGGTGAAATTCTTTTTGAAAAGAAAGATTTATTACCTGTAAAAATCAATAAGCGTCAAATTAATACTGTTTTTCAATCCTATGCTTTATTTCCTAACCGTAATGTGTGAGAAAACGTTGCTTTTGGTTTAGAAAACAAAAAGGTTAAACGTGAAATTATTAACCACGAAGTTGATAAGATCTTAAAGTTAGTTGGCTTGGAAAATCATGAAGATAAAAAGATTAATGAATTATCAGGGGGTCAAAAACAACGTGTAGCAATTGCAAGAGCGTTGATTATGAAACCTAAGATCTTACTTTTAGATGAACCAATGGCAGCTTTAGACGTCCATTTGCGAAAAGTGATGCGTGCTGAGTTAAAACGGTTACAAGAAGAGGTCGGAATTACCTTTATTATGGTCTCTCACGACCAAGAAGAAGCGTTGACGATGAGTGACCGGATTGTAGTTATGAACCAAGGAACAATTCATCAAATTGGTACTCCTTTAGAAATTTATAATGAACCAGAAAACTTATGAGTTTCAAAGTTTATTGGTAGTTCTAATGTGATTGAAAACGGGGAATTTGTTCATGACCATTCGGTTAAATTTGATGGTAAGAACTTTAAATGTTTGGACAGTAACTTTGGAGAAAATGAAACTAATGTTGATATTCTAATTCGTCCCGAAGACATTATTGTCAGAAAACCAAATATCGGTTTTTTCAACGGGAAGATTATTTCTGCGACCTTTATGGGGGTACACTGGGAATTAGTTTTCAAGAGTACCAAACACCGTGAATGAATTATTCACACTACAGAATATTATCCTGTTAATGAAAAAGTTTCGATTAAATGAAATAACGAAGCGATTCACGTGATGTGAAAAGAAGTTGATGATTAGTTAATTAGAAGGAGGTTGGATCAGTGGCAAAAACAAAATCAGAAGCATTAGAACCAGTAACAATTACAAATAGTGAACAAACTTCAATGCCAGCACTAACAATGGAAGAGTTAAACGCTGGTGATACAGTTCAAGCGCCTAAAAAATGAAAACAAACCATTAATCATTCTTTGGAAACTTTGCAAAACACGAAGTTTTCAAAGTTGTTTTACAACCGAGTTTGACCATACTTATCACCTTTTATGGTGGTAATGATTTTTTTAGTAATTCTGCCTTTAATTGCGATTATTATTTATTCTTTTATTAAGCCAACTGGGGATTCGATTCAATTCCAATCAACCTTTGCTCATTTTATGGAAATGTTTACCAATCAAGGGGTAATGATTGCTTTGGGATTATCAATTGCTTATGCTTTAATTGCTTCAATCTTGTGCGTCATTATTGGTTATCCAATTGCCTATATTATGGGGCAAATGCGCTCAAAGATTTTTGCAAGAAACATTTGGGTGTTGGTGACTTTACCAATTTGAATTAGTATGTTGTTAAAAGTTCTTGGACTTCAATCATTTTTTTATTTGCTTAGTCCAATTTTTTTGGGTACACCAATTGCTGTCATTGTAGGGATGGTTTATATGTTCTTACCTTTTGCAATCACACCAATTTATGATGCGATTATTGCAAGAAACGTGGATTTAGAAGAAGCAGCAATGGATCTTGGGGTTAGTCGCACCAAAACTTTTTTCACCATTACTTTACGAGAAACAATGCCAGGAATTTTAACTGGATTTTCTTTGGTGATTGTCCAAGCAGCCACTTCTTTGATTGTGGTCCATTATTTAGGAGCAGGAAAAATTACCCTAATTTCATCAGTAATTGAATCCTACTTCTTTAAAGGATCGAACTTTGGTTATGGTAGTGCGATTGCCGTCGTCTTAACCATTATGATTTTCTTATTGATGTTAATCATTCGTTTATTTTCTAACCGAATTGAAAAAAGAGGAAGGGGTCATCGTCGCTCATGAAAAAACTGGTGAAAAGCTCGTACTTCGCGATTATAATGTTGTTTATTTATATCCCTGTAGTGATTATGGTTATTTTCTCATTCAACTCTGGGGATACAGTTTTTAATTTCGTTCATTTTTCAGGTAAAGCTTATGATGATTTTGTCCATAACTCGCCGTTTGTTAAATCAATTATTACTTCGTTATTTGTCGCTGTCGTTTCAACCCTGATTTCTTTAATAATTGGGGTTGCTGCAGCAATTGGGTTATCAAAATGTAAACCTTTGAGTCAAAAAGCTTGGTTTGGGATAGCCAACGTTCCTTTGATTAATGCTGATGTGGTGACAGCGGTGTCTTTGATGATTATTTTCTTGTTAGCAGGAATGAAGTTTGGCATCGGAACCTTGTTATTTGCCCATATTTCGTTTAACGTTCCTTATGTGTTAATTACTGTAATGCCTCGGTTGCGAAAAGTTGATCCTTCAATTTTAGAAGCGGCTCAAGATTTAGGTTCAAAACCTTACCAAATTTTGTGAAAAGTGGTTTTACCAATTCTAAAACCAGCGATTATTACTGCTGGAGCAATTGCTTTTTCAATGAGTTTTGATGATTTTATTATCTCTTATTTTACAGGTGGTTCGCAAACTAACGTTTCTACTTTTATTTATACAGCGAAGAAAATTAAACCCTTTATCTATGCGTTTGGAACTTTATTAGTAGCAGTGATTATTTTTGCAATTTTGGTGTGAAACGTTTTTCAAACTATTAAGAACAAAAACAAAAAAACTGAAGAAGAATTACGTCAAGGTGATTATAAAACTCCCCAATTTGACCGTTATTATAAAAAACTTAACCAAGAATACTTGATTTTAAATACTAAAAAAGTGATGCACCACTCTTGACGAATTGATCTTTGAATTCGGTATTGATGAATCAAGTTATTAATCAAGGTTTATTTACTAAAAAACTACGGGAAAAGAATTTCGCGTTTAGAGTGAAAACAATATGAAATTCGTAACGAAATTCGTAATGAAAAACGTTATTACTCACGGTTGGAAAAAACTAAGAAAGCAATTGTTAAAGTTCGCAAGGATTTAAAAAAGAAGAGTAATGATTCGAAGAAAAAACAACGTTTAAAAAATCAATTAATTCGTCTCTTGGACCGCAAAAAAGAGTTAGAAGCAGAAATTGAGTGAATGGAAAATCGTGACGAAAAAGCTGCTCGTCATGCTGCTCGAATCCAACGTCAAATTGATCGTTGGGTTAAAGAATTTGAGCAAGGTAAACAAGAAAAAACCCTTTCAAAAAAAGATCTTGTTTGGTATAAGAAAAAGATTAAGGGTCTAGAACAATGAAAGCTTGAAGTTGAAGAAGGGAAAAATCATTATCGTTTACGCAAAACTACCAAGAAATTAAACGAATTGCGAGATTTAAAGAGTAACAAGATTGAAGCGTTAAGCACTCGTCTTGAAGTTTTAAACGCGCAGTTATACCTTTGAAAAGATATCACTGATGACTATGATAAAACAATTAATCAAAGTCAGGGTCAATTAGAAATTGTCATGTTGCAAGCGTATCGAAACCACCACTTGGAGGCAACGTTGAGCAAAGTTGAAGTTAAAATTCTGCATCTAGAAAAAAAAGTGACGCATTTACAAACTAAAGTTGATCGAAAAGCAGTTAAAGTTTTGAATTTAGATAGTCAAGGTAATAATCGTCCTAAGGTTAAAAATTGGTGACAAAAATCTTGAAAAACCCTAGGTGTATTTGTCATTGCTCTGGGAGCTTTTTCAGGATTGACTGTTGCTTATGTTAAGAACAATATCTATGATTTAGTGGTTGCTAACTGGGGAGAGTATATTGATCCTGAATTGATTAACAAGTTTCAAAAAACAACAGGTTATAAAATTAACTACCAAACTTTTGACGCTAATGAAACTTTGTACAACAAGTTATATACTTTTACTTATGATTTAATGGTTCCTAGTGATTATATGGTCCAGAAGTTAGCTGATGAAAACAAACTATCCTTGGTTGATTGGTCAAAACTAAATATTCAAAAACCAACTCAAGTGATTAGTAATTACCTTGATGACACGATTAAAGTGCCAAGTGATGAGGCTACTAAGGAAGTAATTAATAGTAGTTTAACCACTTTAATGAGCAAATCAGTGGTCAAAGAAACTGATGAAACTACAGGAGAACAATACAATATTTTAGATTATGCCATTCCTTACTTCTGAGGTGATTTAACCCTAGTTTTTAACCAAAATAATCCCAAATTAAACAACTTCTTAACCAGTTATGGTTTAACTGTTGATGATAACAATCAAGTTCAACCAAAAAACAGCTCATTGGATTGACAAATTATTAAAGCAGCAGGACAAGCTGGTTTAAATGTCCAATTAAACAATGATCCTAAAAACATCTTTATGATTGGTGCAGAAATCTTGTATGGTCGCACTAATTTAAAAACAAATTCAGAAGTTGATCAAGCTTATAGTTATTTGCGAGATTTGATTAAAGATAAACATATTAGTTTGGCTGAGGGTGATAGTTTAATTACCACCGTGGAAGAAGGTCAGTTTGACATTGCATTAATGTATAACGGGGATGCGTTATTCTCGCAATTAAACCGGGATCTAAAGAAATTACCGACTGATTTTGCTTATGGAAGGGTCAAAGCAGATGCCTTAACTAGTCCTTTAGCAGGGGTTGGAACAATTAACCAACGAACCAATGTCTACTCTGATAATATGGTTATTGCTAAAGATGCTCACCATAAACAAGCAGCATATGATTTTATTAACTTTATTTATAATGCTAAAAACGCTACAGCCAACTCAAGTTATGTTGGCTTAGCCTCACCACTTGATAGTGTCTTAACTGATTTAAGTAATACTAGTGTTGATGATGATGGGTTTAGTGAGTATAAGAACTTATACCAACCCATTGCTGTTGATGCAAGTTATTATAGTGGTACTGAACCATTAGCATTTATTAATAACAATGAGGTTGATGCTTATCTGGTGAAGAAGTTCAACGATTTATTAACCAGTATAAATTATTAGTCAATAAAAGAACTAATCAAGATTTAGTCTTGTAGTTTGACCTAATTATTTTTATAATAATTAGGTCTTTTTATTGGTACTATAGCCAAGTGGCCTAAGGCATGGGTCTGCAACACCCTGATCATCGGTTCGAATCCGATTAGTACCTCCATATTTAGTTAATTACAAAAGTACTTTTTAAGTACTTTTTATTTTGTTTTGACTCACAACAAATTGGAATTAGTTATAATAAAAGTATGTAAGAGGAGAGAAAGAAATATGTTTGAAAATAAGAGAGAGAGAGAGATTACTAAGAGAAGAAATTAGACATAAGATTCTATTGGTAAATGTTGATCGAAGTTATCCAAAAATGGGGAATTTTTATCTGGCAGCAAAGGAAGCTTGGCGGGTAAATGAGAATCGCGCAAAAGAGGTGGATTATGTTTGTGCTGTTTATCAGAATATAATTTGTAAAACCTTTCGTCCTACCAAGTGATATCGTTTTCCTGAAAACGGGAACCGATGAGGTTTTGATGGCGATTCTGTTAATCATTCTATTTACGATAATAAAGACGTTGGTCATTTGGTAAATTGAGTAGGAGGAAATCCGGTTAGGTTCCTCTAATATCGTGATAAAAAGTAAATTATTACTTGCTTTATTTTCTGATTGTTTGCTATAATCTTATAGTCATTAAGAGATGATAGGTATAAAGAAAATTTAAAGTTTAAGTTTATTTACATGCGCTCGTAGATCAATTGGATAGATCGTTTGACTACGGATCAAAAGGCTGGGGGTTCGAGTCCCTTCGAGCGCACCATTTTGAAATTACTTGTCATTGTTGTTTGATTTTGTTAAATGATGCAATGGCAATTTATTTTTCGGGAAGTGGCTCAGCTTGGTAGAGCATTCGGTTTGGGACCGAAGGGTCGCAGGTTCAAATCCTGTCTTCCCGACCATTTCAATATTTTGGGCCCTTAGCTCAGCTGGGAGAGCACCTGCCTTGCACGCAGGGGGTCGTCGGTTCGATCCCGATAGGGTCCACCATTTTTATATTTTGGCGAGGTAGCTCAGTTGGTTAGAGCGTTCGGTTCATACCCGAGAGGTCGAGAGTTCAAATCTCTCCCTCGCTACCATTATTCAAGGACCTTTAGCTCAGGTTGGTTAGAGCATCCGGCTCATAACCGGACGGTCATTGGTTCAAGTCCAATAAGGTCCACCATTTTTTTTAGACAATAAAATGGACGTGTTGGAACATTCTTTTTATTTTGGAAGATTACCCAAGTCTGGCTGAAGGGACCGGTCTTGAAAACCGGGAGTCGGGGAGACCCGAGCGGGGGTTCGAATCCCTCATCTTCCGCCATTTATCTTTATATCGCGGGGTGGAGCAGTTGGTAGCTCGTCGGGCTCATAACCCGAAGGTCGTTGGTTCAAGTCCAGCCCCCGCAACCACAGTGGCTCCATAGCGAAGCTGGTTATCGCGCCTCCCTGTCACGGAGGAGATCACGAGTTCAAATCTCGTTGGAGTCGCCATTTTTTATGGTTGTGTAGCTCAGTCGGTAGAGCAGCAGATTGAAGCTCTGCGTGTCGGCGGTTCAATTCCGTCCACAACCACCACACAAGCAATTGATGATTTTAAAAGGTACCTGATTGGTACCTTTTTTCTTTGTTTGCTTTTCTTTCTAAGTTAAAATAAAGGTGAAAATAATAAAGGAGCAAAACAATGGAAATTATCACTTTAAATGATCCCTTAGCAGTTGGGAAAAAGACTGCTGAAATCTTTATTAAAGCAATTGAAAAAAAACCAAATGCAATTTTAGGATTAGCAACTGGTTCGTCACCATTACCAACTTATCAAGAGTTAATTAAGGCTCACAAAAATCATCAAGTATCTTTTAAAAATGTCAAAACTTTTAACTTAGATGAATATGTTGGTTTAAAAGAAGGTGACAGTCATTCTTATCGTCATTTTATGAACGAAAACTTGTTTAATCATCTTGATATTCACAAGCCAAATACCCATATTCCTAGTGTTAAACACGAAGCTTTGGATCATCCCGAGCAATATGATGAATTGATTAAACAAGCTGGAGGAATTGATGTGCAATTATTAGGTTTGGGAGTCAATGGTCACATTGGGTTTAACGAACCAGGAACCAAGTTTGATTCGTTAACAAGTGTAGTTAATTTAACTCCTTCAACCATTGCGGCAAATGCGAGATTCTTTAAAAACGAAAGCGAAGTACCTACTAAGGCAGTTTCAATGGGTTTAGGATCGATTATGCAGGCAAAGAAGATTGTTTTGATTGCTACAGGTTTAAATAAGAGTGAAGCGATTAAACATTTAGTCGAGGATGCTCCTAATGAAAATTGACCAGTGACGGTTTTAAAGAATCATCCTAACGTGACGATTATTATTGATGAACAGGCAGCAAGTCAAATTAAGAAATAAAATTTATGGATGATAAAGAAGTTACAAACAAGTATCATCTGATACTAGAACAAATAAAAAGACAAATAGATAGTTTTGATGCAAAAGCAAACATTTTGTTAGCCATTTCAGGAATTCTTTCAACAGTTAGTGTTTCTTTGCTACCAGTAACAATTAAGCATAGTACACAGTTATCTTTTTTAATTCTCTTGGTGATTTATACATTTCTACTTATTGGCTCAATTTTTAGTTTTATCTTAGTTGTTATTCCGAGAAAAAGAAGCAAGAAGATTAAAAAAATTCAGACAAATTCTAATTTATATTATTGAGATCTTGCTGATGCCGAACCTAGTGAGATTAGGACAGAAATTCAAAAAGTTGATTTGTATCATGATGATTTGACAAAGCAAATAAAAATAAACTCAATGGTCGCAAAGAGAAAACATAAGTTATTGGTGTTTGGTATTGAGCTTTTGATAGTTTCTTTGTTGTTGATGTTTATAGCAATAATGGTTCACGTGTTTGTGTAAGGGAGAAAAAAGAGATGAATAATTGTGATTACAAAGATGCCAAGAAGCGAATTAATGACATATTAAATTCCAGAACAGATGTTGAAAGAAATGTCAAAGAAATTCCGAAAGATGAATCGGCATTTAGTTATAAGAATGGAATAAAGGCTTGAGTTGGTGCGCTTTTTGTTGATATTGTTGATTCTACAAATTTATTTAAAAATGAGAGTGAAGAAAAAATAGCACGAATGATGCGAGCTTTTTGTCAAGAAATCATCAGAATTCTTGATCAAAATCCTAATTATCGAGAGATTGGAATTCGTGGAGATTGTGTTTATGCTATTTATAACTGTCCATACAAAGACGATATTGGTTCCATATACGATGATGCGGTGACGGTAAATACATTTAATAATATGTTTCAGAAATTACTTGAGAATATTAATTTTCCAACATTTGATATTGGTATAGGTATTGGTGCCTCTGAAGCGTTGATTATCAAAGCAGGTAAAAAAGGAACTGGAATTAGCAATAATATTTGAATTGGTGATGCAGTTATTGATGCTTCTAAATTGTCTTCTGAAGCAGGAAGAAATGATTATAGAAAAATTATGGTCTCGAATACTTTTTATTCAAATCTCGATGAATATTTTAAAAATAGTTCTGAAAATGATTATTTCGGACGAATATATTCAAATAAATTAAAAACTTATGTTTATCAAGCGGATGTAATTTGAAGAGATATGACTGAATGAATAAAAACATTTTAAAGAAGTAATAGTTTATTAAAAGATTAAAGGAGGTAAATCATCATGCGCATGATTGATATTATTGAAAAGAAAAGAGAAAACCAAGTTTTAAGTGAAGCAGAAATTAATTTTTTTGTGGAAGGGTATGTTCATGATCAAATTCCTGATTACCAAGTTTCTGCCTTACTAATGGCAATTTATCTTCAAGGAATGAACGATGAAGAAACAGCTTTTTTAACTAGTGCTTATGCTAATTCGGGTGACACTTATGATTTAAGTGATATTCAAGGTTTTAAAGTTGATAAGCACTCTACGGGAGGAATTGGGGATAAAATCACTTTAATTTATTCTCCTTTAGCAGCAAGTTATGGTTTAAAGGTGTGTAAGTTAGCAGGAAGAGGACTTGGACCAACTGGAGGAACAATTGATAAGTTAGAGTCATGTCCAGGATGACAATGTGAGCTATCAGTACCTGAATTTAAAGAAGTGATTAATAAAGTAGGGATGTCAGTGATTTCTCAATCTGAAAACATGGTTCCTGGGGACAAAAAGATTTATGCTTTACGAGATGTAACTGCTACGGTTGGCTCACTACCTTTAATTGCTGCATCAGTGATGAGTAAAAAACTAATTATTCCCGCTGATGGTTTGGTTTTAGATGTAAAGGTTGGTGATGGTGCTTTTATGAAGAATCTTAATCAAGCTGAAGCATTGGCGAAAATCATGATTGAAATTGGTCATCGCCACCATCGAAAAATGGCGGTAATGCTTTCAAATATGAATAAACCATTAGGAAAAACAATTGGTAATGCTTTAGAAGTTAGAGAAGCTTGAGATACTTTACACGGCAAAGGACCAGATGATTTAAATGAAGTGGCAGCAACTAGTGTTGCTTTGAGTTTGGTTCAAGCAGGACTATTTGAGGATATAGAGACTGCAAAAAGTGATGTGTTCCAGAAAATGCAAAGTGGTGAAGCTGCTCATTATCTGAAGGATTTTATCCAAGCTCAGGGTGGTGATTTTAGTGTGATTGAAAATTATGATCAAAACTTTAAGACTACTCAAGCAATTGAGATTAAAGCTGATAAAGAAGGTTATTTACAGTTCCTTTCTGCAGGAAAACTAGGAACGGTTTCAATGAAACTTGGAGCAGGAAGAGAAACAAAAACTGATGCGATTGATTTTGCTGCAGGAATTGTTTTAAATCATCAAAATGGAGAGTTAGTCAAAAAAGGTGAAGTGGTGATGACTCTTTATACCAATAAAGCTTTCAACCAAGAATTTGTTGATGATGCGAAAGCTACTTTTGAATTAATTTCAACCTCAAGTGCTGAACCTGCGATTTTAAAAATTATTGCTGATTAAGAGGACAAACAAAAAAACCAAGGTTTAGATAAAACACCTTGGTTTTTTTGTTTTATTTATCAATTTGTGATTCAGCAAAGTCACTATAACGATGACCAAGAATTTTGATACTATCTAAATGTTTTTCAATATCACTTAATTCTTGAGGAGTAAATTCAATTGCTGCAGCAGACAAGTTTTCTTCTAAGCGATTGACTTTTTTTGTTCCAGGAATTGGCACAAATCAAGGTTTTTGAGCTAGAATTCAACCAATTGCAATCGCTGCGGGAGTGGATTGTTTTTTATTTGCTAATTCTTTAACATAGTCGACTAGTTTCATATTTGCTTCAAAGTATTCAGGATTATTAAAACGAGGAACTGTATTTCGATAATCTCCTTCACCAAAAATTTGTCCTGGCTTAACTGTTCCAGTCAAGAATCCTTTTCCTAATGGACTGAAAGGTACAAAACCAATTCCTAACTCTTCTAAAGTAGGAATAATTTCTTGTTCTGGTTCACGTCAAAACATTGAATATTCACTTTGTACAGCAGTAACAGGGCAAACTTGGTGGGCCTTACGAATCGTTTTTGCTGAGGCCTCACTTAATCCTCAATGACGAATTTTACCTTCATCCATTAGTTGCTGCATTACTTTGGCTACTGTTTCAATCGGAGTGTTGGGATCAACTCGGTGTTGGTAGAATAAATCAATATAGTCAGTTTGCAAACGTTTTAATGAGCCTTCTATCGCGCGACGAATATTAGCTTCACTACTATCTAATCCAGTGACTTGATCACCTTCGTATTTAAAACCAAATTTAGTAGCAATTACTACCTTGTCGCGGTAAGGTTTTAACGCTTCACCAACCGCCTCTTCGTTAACAAAAGGTCCATAAATTTCTGCTGTATCAAAGAATCTAACGCCCTTATCATATGCTGTTCTAATAAATGTAATCGCTTCTTCTTTAGTGGGAAAAGGAGGGAATGAAAAACTCAATCCCATACATCCTAAACCAATTTCAGAAACAATTAAACTTTTTCCTAAAGTTCTTGTTTTCATTTTTTCACCTCGATAAGATTGTAAACGTTTTATTTGTTAATGTGCTAACTAGCAAAAGAAGCGTGGTTTGGAATAGTGTTAAAGTTCTTCGACTGGTAATTTTCAAACTACTTACCAACAACTTAAAATTATAGTCATTGTGGTCTTAATGTTATAATTAGAGAGTTAAAAAAGTATTTTAAAAACGAAAAGGAAAAGAGAATGAAAAACAAAGTTATTTTTGGAAACTGAAAAATGAACGGAACTAATGCTGACATTAAAGCCTTCTTAAAAACAGTTGATAAGAAAGCAAAAAATGATAAAGTAATTGCTGGGCTAGCAGTTCCTTTCACTGCTTTAGAAACTGCGATTAAAAAAGCAAAAAATATTAAGATTGCTGCAGAAAATGTGCACTGAGCAGAAAATGGAGCTTACACTGGTGAAGTTTCAATTCCAATGTTACAAGAATTGGGAGTAGAATATGTCGTAATTGGTCACTCTGAACGTAGGGAAATGTTTGGTGAAACTGATGAAGCAGTTAATAAAAAAGCGCTTGCCTTGTTAAAGGCAGGAATGGTGCCAATTTTGTGTTGTGGAGAAACTTTAGAAACTTATGAAAACAAGAAAACTAATAAGTTCGTTTCTGATCAAATTAAAAAAGGATTCAAAGATATTTCTGCTGAAGATGCTAAAAAAGTAATTGTTGCCTATGAACCAATTTGAGCAATTGGTACAGGTAAAACTGCTACCCCTGAAATTGCTCAAGATGTTTGTGCAACAATTCGTGAAACTTTAGGAAAGGTTTATAACAAAACTATTGCTAAAGAAATTGCGATTCAATATGGTGGTTCAGTGAAACCAGCTAACATTAAAGATTTAATGAAACAAAAAGATATTGATGGCGCTTTAGTTGGTGGAGCTTCTCTAATTGCTGAAGATTACCTTGAATTAATCAACTATAACAAATAATTTATTACAGATAGATAGGATTTAGTCGATGGAGATTAAACTATTAGTTTTAGATATGGATGGCACTACCTATTATAAGGGTGGTGAGATTGTTCCTGCTAATGTCAAACCAATTCAAACCGCTTTAAAGCAAGGGGTGGAAGTGGTGATTGTGACTGGTCGCCCCGCCTTAGCTCCTCAAAATAAGTTGGTGGAAAATGGGTTTGCTTTTCAAAATGCGATTATCGCTGCTTGTAATGGAGCTTGTATCTATGATTTTGTTGAGGATAAACTTTTAAAATCAAGTTCAATTCAAGGTGATCAAGCCCAAGTATTGTTTGATTTAATTACCAAATTTCCTGAAGTTGAGCTCTGAGGTTATGTGGATAATTTAACCCAAGTAGTTCATACCAGAAACGACCATCATACTTCTGGTTGAGAATTTGAAAGTCACTTTTTTCAAGGAGAATACTTGTGATATCAAAATGTTAAGTCTCAGATTAACCAAATGCAGTTTTTTAAGTTTCTTGCTTTTAATGTGAGTCAAGAATTTCTGCAAGCAATGCAAGAATTGAACTTTGAGACTGCTTTATCAGCAAGTGACCAAACTTTAGAGATTAATGCTCAAGGAATTAATAAAGCGTTTGCAGTGAAGTGAATCGCTCAACAGTTGAACATTACTCCTGATCAAATTATGAGTATTGGGGATGGAATGAATGATTTGCCAATGATTGAATATGCCTCTCATGGAGTAGCGTTAAAAAATTCAGTTGCTGCAGTGCAAAAGGCTGCTGCAATCCATATTGATAAAACTAATGTTGAAGGTGGAGTTGCTGAAGCGATCAACCAGTACATATTGAAAAAGTAAGAAAGAAGGATTAATTGTGAAAGCTAAACAACCAATTTTATTAGCAATTTTAGATGGATGAGGAATTGCACCCGATAATAAGGGTAATGCTGTTGCTGATGCAAACATGGAGTTTGTCAAACAACTCCAAAAAGAATACCCTTGAGTACAAGCGCATGCTGCAGGAACATGAGTTGGTCTCCCTGAAGGGCAGATGGGAAATTCAGAAGTTGGTCATATTCATTTAGGTGCAGGGCGAATTAATCCTGAATCACTAATGAAGTTAAATAATGCAGTTAAAGATAACAGCATCAGTACTAATGCTGAAATTGTTGCTGCTTTTAAAAATGTTAAGGATAACCAAACTTCTTTACACTTAATGGGATTGTTTTCTGATGGGGGCGTACATGCCCATATGAATCATATGATTGCAGTCTATGAAGCAGCAGTAAAGTATGGGTTGACTGATATTAAGTTTGATTTGATTACTGATGGAAGAGACACAGCAGCCAAAGTGGCTAAGAGTTATATCAAAACTCTATTACAAGTAATTGCAAAAAATAATAATGTTGGGGTGATTGCTTCTATTAATGGTCGCTACTATGCGATGGATCGTGACAAACGTTTTGACCGAGTAGAAAAAGCTTATCAAGCAATCACTACCCATAAAAATACTCCAAGTTTTACTGATCCACTGGCTTATCTAGATCAAGAATATGGTCAAGGACTAGATGATGAAATGATCGTGCCAGCGTTCAATGAAGGGGTGGAAGGATTGAAGAGTGGTGATAGTATCATCTTTACCAATTTCCGTCCTGATCGTGCTATTCAAATGGCTTCGGTGATGACTAATCATGATTATTTAGCTTGAAAAGATGACAACTTCAAAGGTGCAACTTTTTTGGGCGATAAAATTTACTTTGTTTCAATGATGAAATATGCTGATAGCGTTACTTCTTCTCACATTGCTTATCCACCTCATCTGGTTGTAAATACTCTTGGGCAAGTGTTAAGTCAGAGAGGATATCAACAATTAAGAATCGCTGAAACTGAAAAAATTGCTCACGTAACCTTTTTCTTTGATGGAGGTAATGATTACTTCAAAAATGGTTTAGCAACTCCTGAAGAAGTTAGTTTAACAGGAGCAAGTATTGATTTAATTTCCTCACCAAAAGTAGCAACTTATGATTTAAAACCAGAAATGAGCGCTCCAGAAATTACTAGTCGGTTGATTGAGGAAGTTAAAAAAGCAGAATTTGATGTTATTATTCTTAACTTTGCTAACTGTGATATGGTTGGTCATACTGGTAATTTGGAAGCAACAATTAAAGCAGTTCAATGTTTAGACCATCAGTTAGAAGCAATTTATAACGTTTTTGTGAAGGAATATAAGGGAATTATGATTATTACTGCTGATCATGGGAATGCTGAAGTAATGATTGATGAAAAAGGTCAACCAAATAAGAAACACACTAACGATTTAGTACCGATTATTATTACTGATAAAAACTTAAAACTTCGTCAAAATGACCCAGCAATTGCTGATGTCGCACCAACAATTTTAGAGTTGCTTGGTGAAGACATTCCTGCAGAAATGAGTCAACCAAGTTTAATTGAAAAATAGTCATTTAAACTCTATAATCTTAAAAAACCTTAGTATATAACTAAGGTTTTTTGTTGAAATTTATTATCAATTTCTCCTTTTTATTTTGCACAGGTTAAAATGAAAAAAGACAATGAGAGGTTTCTTCAAAAACCTCTTTTTAATTCCTCTCTTTGAACTAATATTAATTACTTAATTTTAGTTATCTTAGATAAAAGTGTTAAAATTATATAAATTACTAAAAGTTAGTTAAATAGTCTGATAATTAAGATAAAAAAACAGATTATCTAATTAATAAGATGAAACTAAGAGGAGAGAATGATGAAAAATTTATTAGCAATTTTAAGTGCTATTGGTTTAACCGTTGTTGCTTCTACAAGCATTGTTGCTTGTACAACCAAAACTGATGATGGAAAAAGTGATATCGCTTCTCAATTGGCTGCCGCCTTGAAAGATAATAAGGTTTTAACTGATCGAGTTGATAGCTTACTAGCTCAAGTCACTGACTATCAAACTACTATTGATCGTTTGAATAATCAAATTACTGTTTTACAAAATCAATTAAGTGTTGCTAATGCAACAATTAGTGCTAATAAAGTCACCATTACCAAGTTAACTAATGATAACCAAGTTTTGCAAGATAAAGTTGCTAGTTTAAATAGTGAATTGAGTGATGCAAGTGCTAATAAAGCGACCTTAGAACAACAAATTAATACTGCTAATCAAACGATCAGTGATAATCAAAATATAATTAGTGGTTTAACTACAAAAAATGAAAGCTTAACAAATCAAGTTAAGGATTTAACTAATGATAAAACTAGTTTGCAAAATCAACTAAACCAAGCTAATCAAACGATTACTGATTTGAACTCACAACTTTCAATTACTAATGCCACGATTGCTGCAAATCAAAAAACTATCACTGATTTAAATGCTCAACTTAATGAATATCTTGGATCAGAAAAATGGTATTTAGATTCTTCTGACTCAACCAATCGTACGATTACAAGAAAAATGAAAAATGGTAATACTTGAGTTATCGAACAATGAGTTATTCGAAAGGCAAATTATCCTTACGCTTATACTGATTATTATGTTAATGGAGTAAAACTAGGTTTAAGCCCTGCTGCAAATCCAAATAACTCTTCATCATCAGCATTATGAAAATCACTAGGATTTAGCATTGTTCGTGGTAGTGATGGTCAAGTTTTCTTTCGATCTCTTAGTTAGTAGTGTCCTTTATTTTTAAAACAACTTATTTTTCTAAGTTGTTTTTTTATTTTTGGTGCTTGAAAAGTTCACGAAGTTTTTTAAGTTTTGAGGGTTGATAATGATAAAATAAGAAAAATAACTTTAGAAAAGGAACTATGATAATGAAAAAATTACAAGCTTATGTTGAAGATTATCCTCACTCGAGACTTTGTCAAAATTTATATCAACAACGAAGTGGTACTTTAAATTATGTTATTCCTTTTACTTTCAACTGTTAATAAAGTAATTTAAAATGCCATTTTCGTTTAACCAACTGAAAGGGGTAAAGAAATGGTCCAAAATAGATCGTTGAAAAGAAGAAAAACTCGCACTAAGAAAAAGGGAGTGGCTAAAACTAGGTTCGCTAACGAGAAAAACATTAAAACACTTTCACAAATGAGTCAACAAGAATTATTAACTAATTTTGGCATTAGTGAATTTGGATTGACCAATAGTGAATACCAACGTTTAGCAGAAAAATATGGTCCAAACCAAATTGAAAAACAACATTTTGCTTGAATAAAGGAATTTATCAAGAATTTTTTTGGTCCTTTTAACATCATTCTTCTTTTAATTTCGGTCTATAACTTTATTTCTTATTTTACCAATGCTTTTGCCTTTGACCATAAATTAGGTGACCTTTTTGATTTGGTCGGTGCTCTGATTGTTTTGTTAATGGTGCTTATTAGTGGAACAGTTTCATACGTCCAAACAATCCGAACTTATTATTCAACTAAGAAAATTTCTGCAATCGTGGAGAGTAAAACTAATGTTATTCGCAAAAAAATTGATAGTAAGAACGAAAAATATACCACAGTAAATAAAGCTAACCAGTTAAGTTTGATTAAACTTGGTGAGGAACTAAACGTTCAAAGTTTAGTTCCTGGGGATTTAATTTATTTAGCCAGTGGTGATATGGTTCCAGCTGATGTCCGGATTATTATGTCTACAGACTTATTTATTAATCAGTCTTCTTTAACTGGTGAATCACTCCCTGTTGAAAAACATGCGACTAGTAAGCATAACAATAATATTTTAGACTTAGAAAACATTTGTTATACAGGAACTAGCGTCGTGTCTGGTAGTGCTTTAGCGATGGTAGTAGCGACTGGTTTAAATACTTATTTTGCTACGATTAGTAAATCAATTGCTGAACGTCGACCTGATGGTAACTTTATTAAAGGAGTGAAGGCGGTTACCAAAGTTTTAGTTGTTTTCATGTTAATTATGGTACCGATTGTTTATCTAATTAATGGAGGAGTCGGTTATGCTCACAATCCTGGTGCAACAGGAGGGGATAACCCGTGATTGAAAGCGGTCTTTTTTGCTGTGGCAGTTGCAGTGGGATTAACTCCAGAAATGTTACCTTTAATTGTAACTACTAACCTTGCTAATGGAGCTACAAAAATGGCTAAACAAAAGGTAGTTGTAAAACAATTGGATGCAATTCAAGCTCTGGGAGCAATTGATATTTTAGCCACAGATAAAACTGGAACTTTAACCAATGATAAGATTGAGTTAATTGAATTTAAAACTGTTGATAAAAAGGCTGATCCGAACTTGTTAAAGTATCTTTATGTGAACGCTTATTTTCAAACCGGATTAAAAAACCCGATGGATAATGCAGTTATTGACTATGTTAAACATAATAATTTTAACTTTAATACGCATAATGAAATTCAAAAAATTGATGAGATTCCTTTTGATTTTAACCGGAGAAAGTTAACCATTGCTGCTGAAATTGAACACGATGGGCGCGTATTGATTACTAAAGGAAGTATGGAAGAAGTTTTAAATTCGTGTGACCGAGTTTATTACAAGGGTAAAGTGATTAAACTGACTGAGTCATTAATTAAACAAATCAAAGCCTACTACGAAAAAATGAATAATGACGGAAAGCGGGTTTTAGGATTAGCTTATAAGGCAATTACTGGTAAGAAAACAAGTTTTTCACCAAAAGATGAGCAAAAATTGATTTTCATGGGTTATGCTACTTTTTTAGATTCACCAAAACCTTCAACAACAAAAATGATCAAACTTTTGAAAAAATATGGGGTTGATTTAAAGATTTTAACTGGAGATAACGAACCAGTTACCCGCGCAGTTTGTAAAATGGTGAACCTAGAAATTAAAGGTTTAGTCACAGGGGAATTAATTGAAAACGCCAGTGAATATGAATTGAAAAAGATTGTTGAAGATAACAACATTTTTGTGAAGTTAAACCCGTTGCAAAAGGTAAAAATTATTCAAGTTTTAAAAGAAAATAATCATACTGTTGGGTACATGGGGGATGGAATCAACGATGCGCCTGTCTTAAGACAAAGTGATGTTGCAATATCAGTTGCTAATGCTACTGATATTGCTAAAGATGCTAGTGATATTATCTTGTTAGAAAAGTCATTATTAGTCTTAGAAAAAGGAATCGTTCAAGGTCGAACAATCTTTGGAAATATTTTGAAATACATTAAGTTGACGACAGCTTCAAATTTTGGAAATACCCTTTCAATGATTATCGCTAGTGCTTGATTACCTTTCCTTCCGATGCAACCAGTGCAAATTTTGTTTCAAAACTTAATTTATGATATGTCCCAATTTGCGATTGCTGTTGATCGAGTTGATGATGTCTTTATTAGAAGTCCGCAGCGGTGACGGGCTCAAGAAATTGTTCCATTCGCTTTAATTAATGGAGCAATTTCTTCAATTTTTGATGTAGCCACCTTTGCGATTTTAGGTTATGGCTATAATCTGATTGATCAATATAACAATTTAAAGGGAAGTGTGGTTGATACAAAGAATATTGCTGTGCAAATGTTTAACGCTGGATGATTTATGGAAGGATTAATGAGCCAAGTGATGGTGGTTCAAGTGTTGAGAACTGAAAAAATTCCGTTTGTCCAATCTCGGGCAACTTGACCATTGAACTTGACAACAGGATTTGTCATTGGTTTAGGATTTGTCATTGGTTATGCTGAACCAATTGCTAATGTTTTGGCGATGAGTCCTCCAGAAGTATCTTATATTGGCATTTTGATTGCACTTTTACTTGGTTATGTTATTCTTGCTCAAGGAGTCAAAATGCTTTACAAGAAAGTTTTCCATACGTGGTTGTAGGTGAAAAACTCAAGGTAAAACTTGAGTTTTTTATTTAGTAGGGAAATAATTTTCTGGTTTTAAAGCATAATGATAAAATAGAGTTATTGATTTAAGGAGAAAGCAATGAAGTTTAATAGTTCGGTTTCAGGATCAAGTATTTTGCGTACTCTAGGAGATGTAGCAACAACATTTTCTGGATTTGGGTGAATTCCAGGTGATGTTGGTAGTCAAAGCATCGTTCTTAATGATAGTGATGTTGAAGTTTATTTCACTGATGAATTTAATCCTGCTCGATTTAAACTAAAGCACACCTATCCTAACTTAAAGAATCGGTTCATTTTAGTGACAGTTGATGGTATTCCAACCCGAAACATTAGTCTTTGAACCTCTAAAGCACATAAATATGCAGGGATTATTCGAATTACTCCTGATGGTAAGGGTTATAGTGTGATGTGAGGTTTCAATGGTGGGGTGCCCACCCGTCGCTTCGAAGAACATTTAGCGATTCATAATGTTTCATTGGGACGGAATCCTAGTTTGGTGGCAGTGAGTTATGCTTCTCCAAGTTATCTTCAACAACTAAGTTATTCTTTTGATCAGTATCAAGCCTCAGAGTGTAGTTATTTGTTATGAAGTGCTTATCCTGATTTAGCCAGAATTGCGCCTCAAGGAGTAGGAGTGGTTGTTAATCAAGTTGATTTGACCTCGGAATTATGAGATCAATGTGTTGAATGTTTTAGTACATATAACGCCTTAATTTTGCAATATCAGGGTGTTTTTGTCACTAGTAGTAGTTGAGATGGAATAATGAGTCTGACCCAAAGTCTTGACCGCGCTGCTCAAGCCATCCTTGGATTTGGAGGATTGAGCAAAGTTCCAAAACTAGCAAATAAATTCTTTACCACTTTAGCTGAATCATTGAATTTAGAGTTAAACCAAACTGTGTTGAAATCTGGACAAGAATTGTCAAAAAGAGTTAGTGATGACAAATAAAGAAACCATAAAACTAACTAGTCTTGCTGATACCAACCAGTTTGCTAAAAAAATAAGTGCAGAGGTTAAACCAGGAATGTTTTTGTTATTGGTTGGTGATTTAGGTTCTGGCAAAACAACTTTTACTAAGTTTTTGTTATCAGAATTGGGAGTCAAAGAAAAAGTAACTTCACCTTCGTTTGTGATTATGAATGAGTATGAAACTCCAACTTTAAAGATTTGTCATCTTGATGCTTACCGGTTAGATGTTGAAGAAGATTTATTATTTTATCTTGACGCTCCAGACCAAACATTAAACATTATTGAATGACCTAATCAAGTTAATTTTGATTATGATTCTTATCCTTGCTTAAAGTTAACTTTTGAAAAACAAACTCAAGACCAAGAACGTTTACTTACGATTGAAAGGAACAATTAAAATGAACTTATTTATTGATACTTCTAATTGAAATTTAATTTTAATTTTAGAACAAGATAATTTAATTCTTGACCAGGTAGTGGTTAGAAATACAAAAAAAGTTTCAGATTTATTATTAGTAAACATCCAAAGGTTACTTGCAAAGCATCAGTTAACGATTCAAGATATTAAACGGTTTTATTTAACTACTGGTCCAGGAAGTTATACTGGAGAAAGGGTTGGCTTAACCTTTGTGAAAACCTTAAAAGTTATTAATCCAACCTACGAAGTTTATTTAATTAACTCCTTGGCATATCAAGCAGGCAAGGGAAAAAAGGTTTCTTTACTTGATGCTCGGGGAGGAAAGTTTTATTTAGGAATTTATGATAATCAACAACCTTTGGTGGCTGAACAAGTGATTGCAACTGATGGTTTAACAAAATTGCTTGCAACTGAAGTTTATCAAGATTTTCAAGTGGTTCAAGATTACCAGGATTGCGATTTTTCCCAACATTATTTAACTTTAAAACCAAACTTTCAATTAACTAATGATCTTGAGTTGTTAACCCCAACTTATTTAAAACCTTTCCTTTAAAACCTCTAAGAAACTCTTGGGAGTTTTTGATGGTTAAACCTTCCTTGTTTGTGGTTTTTATGTATAATAATAAAGTACTATTTTGGGCTGATACTCAAGAGGCCGAAGAGGGCACCCTGCTAAGGTGTTAGGTCGGGTTACCGGCGCGAGAGTTCAAATCTCTCTCAGCCCGCCATTAAAAAGAAAGTGTTGAAAAATGATTGTCATTAAGACAATCATTTTTTTATTCTGGTTGTGCTTCTTTGTGGGTTTAATTTGCACTATAATAAGAAAAAGGATGTTTTTGGATGCTAAAGAAAAAACGAAAGAATAGTGAACTTTTTTCTGACAATTTTTTTAATAGTTTATTTTTAGTTAATAAAAATGAAAAGAAAAAGGTGTTGCGAATTGTCCAAAAAAAGGATGTTAGTTTTTTCTTGTTTTATACTGATTATCGGAACTTACCAAGCATTTTGGGTAACGGAATTTGCCAGTTAAAGAACGTGGAGTTAAAAAAAGATGAAGCCTATTATGTTTGATCATATCTTCAGCACGAAGAGTCAGTTGACTTAGAATTTGACATTTCTTCTCGAGCTTATTTTTGAAAGTGAGCCACTGATGCTGGGATTAACTTAGAAAACCTTTGTATCATTGCCTTAGATCCAGTTAAATTAGCTCAGCAAACTGTTAATGACTGAGTTTTTGATACTTCGTTAAAATTAGTGGGAGTTCACGAAACTATTCCTGCAGAATCAATTAAATGAATTATGATTAGAAAAGAACGACCCTTAAAAAAAGTAGAGCAAATGGCTAAAATGGTCAATCCAAGCATTGAAGTTTATTATGGAAATAATTCTGAAATTAAACGTTTGAGCAAAAAGAAGGTTGCTGATCCTATGTTAGTGATTAGTGATGAGAATCCGCAGCAAGGAGAAGAAAAAAATGAGTAAAAAAAGAAATGACCGAATTACTTCAAGAGATGTTGACTTTGCAAAATGATACACTGATGTCGTCATTCAAGCTGATTTAATTGATTATGGTCCAGTTAAAGGAACGATGATTTTTAAACCTCATGGGTATGGAATTTGGGAATTAATCATGCAAACTTTAGATGTTGAATTTAAACAACAGGGAATCGAAAACGTTTATTTACCATTACTAATTCCTGCATCACTATTTAACCAAGAAAAAGAGCATATTGAAGGTTTTGCTCCTGAAGTCTTGACTGTAACTAAGGTTGGGGATAAACCTTTAGAAGAAGAGTTATATATTCGACCTACTAGTGAAGTTTTGTTTTCTCAATATTTTAAAAACAACATTCACTCTTATCGTGATTTACCCTTAAAAAATAATCAATGGGTTAATGTCATGCGTTGAGAAAAAACTACCCGTCCGTTTTTAAGAACTTCAGAATTTTTATGACAAGAAGGCCACACGATGCACCAGACAAGTGTGGAAGCAAACCAGTTTGCGCTAACTATTTTAGATCTTTATGCGAAGTTTGTCGAAGAATACTTATTAATTCCTGTTGTTAAAGGTATTAAAACAATCAACGAACGCTTTGCTGGTGCTCGAGAAACTTATACAATCGAGTCGTTGATGCATGATGGTCAGGCTTTGCAAACAGGAACTAGTCATTTTTTGGGTGATAATTTTGCTAAGGTTTTTGACATTAAGTTTCAAAATGCTGATCGTGAATTAGAGTATGCTTATGGTACTAGCTGAGGGGTTAGCACCAGAATGATTGGAGCTTTAATCATGACTCATGCTGATGATCAAGGTTTAGTCTTACCAAGTAAAATCGCTCCTGTTCAAGTGCAAATTTTACAATTAGGTTTAGATGAACCAGTGCAAAGGGTGGTTGACCAATTAAAACTGGATTTATCTAAAAATTATCGAATTAAAGTTGATGCTTCAGATAAAACATTTGGTTATAAAATGTCAGCTTCAGAAATTAAAGGAATACCAATTCGAATTGAAGTAGGAATGCGTGATGTCGCCCAAGAGCAGGTGATAATTTCTTCAAGAGTTGGTGAAGGCAAAACTGCAGTTAAACTAGATCAAGTAAAAACCTTTGTTGATCAAGCTGTGATAACTTATGATCAACAACTGTTTAGTCGAGCAAAAACTAGTCTTGAGACCAGAATTTATCAAGCGCAAACTTTAAGCGAATACCAAAAAGGGATTGAAACTCAACCAGGACTTTATCTTGTCCCTTTCTGTGGTCGCGTGGTTTGTGAAAAAGAAGTTAAGCAAAAAACTAGTACCAATTCGCGCTGTATTCCCTTTAATCATGATCAAAGTGTTGAACCATGTTTTAACTGTGGGCAAGCCACCAAAATTAAAGCTTACTTTGGACGGGCATACTAATGGATAAAAAGTATTATGTGGTCAAGAAGGGTCGTGTTCCTGGGATTTATTTGTCTTGACAAGAAATGAATCAACAAATTCAAGGGTATTTAAACCCAGTCTTTAAAGTCTTTGATTCTCATGACAAGGCCGCAGCTTTTTTAGGGTCAGAACCACTTGATGATTCTAAGTGAGTTGTTGCTTACACTGATGGTAGTTATCGCAGTGAGGATCATTCTTATGCTTATGGAGCAATTATTTTTCTTCCTGAGGGGGTCTTAGAATTGAGTCAACGTTATTTTGATCCTTCTAGAGCAGATTTAAGAAATGTGGCTGGAGAAATTGCAGGAGCAGCAAAAGTGATGGAGTATGCTTATAACCACCACATTAAGAAGTTAGAGGTTCACCATGATTATGAAGGCATTTCTGCTTGAGCTACTAAAGCGTGACAAGCTAAAAAACCATTAACCAAAAAATATCGCGATTTTGTCCAAGAAATTAATCAAAAAGTGGAGTTAACTTTTGTTTGGGTCAAAGGACATAGTGGCGAAAAGGGCAACGAGTGAGTTGACACGTTAGCAAGTAAAGCTACTGGTGAGCTTTATCAAAACTTGGTGAAAGGAAAAACCCATGAAGGAATTTAAATTAAGTACAGTTGATGACAAAATTTTGAATTGCTATGTGTGAGATGATGTCAAAAAACCTTTAGGGGTGATTCAACTGGTTCACGGGAGTGCTGAATATTTAACTCGTTATGATCAGTTCGGCCAAGAGATGAATAAAAAAGGATTTATTGTGGTTGGCGATGACCATCGTGGTCATGGTAAAACTGCTTTAGATAATGGTCAAATCCTTGGTTATTTTGATGCTCACAACGGATGAAACAAAATTGTTGATGACGAACTTGTAGTTAATGATTACATCGAAAAAAATTTTCCCGATTTGCCTGTGTTTATGTTGGGTCATTCGATGGGAAGCTTTATGGCTCGTAATTTTGCAATTAAGTATTCGCAACGAATTGATGGTCTAATTTTAAGTGGTACAACTGATTATAATTCCCAATTACTTTTTTTAGGTTCAATAGTCAGTCGTTTGTTAATTTTGTTTAATCAAGGTAAAAAACCTTCCAAATTACTTTGAAATGCAAGTTATCGCACTTTTAATAAAAAGTTTAACTCACCTGAAGCAAACGGTAGTGAGTGACAAACTGCTAATCAAGCAGTGCAACTAGCCTTTGCTAATGACCCTTTATGTGGTTTTGTTTTCACAACTTCAGGATTTAAGGATCTGTTTTATGGTTTAAACTATATTCGCAAAAAGAAAAACATTGAATTAATGCGCAAGGATTTACCGATTTTAATTCTGGCAGGTTTAGATGATCCTGTAGGAGAATATGGTAAAAATGTGCAAAAAGTTGCCACTCATTTTATTGGGTTGAATTATGATACTAAAGTGATGTTTTATCCAAACTTACGTCACGAAATTTTATTTGAACCAGACCATAAACAAGTGGAAAAAGACTTACTGAAGTTTATGAAAGACATCATCCATTAAGAAAGTCATCAATTGTGATGATTTTTTTTGTGATAAAACAACTTAACAGTGTACCTAGATTAATATTACGAGATGCTATTATTAAATTGAGGAGGAATAAATTATGAAAAGTATTTTTAGAAAAATAGCTTTGTCATTTTTAAGCGTCCCGGTAGTTGGCACAGTACCTCTTGCAGTAGTTTCTTGCGCCAATCAGTTTCACGACATTAGAAATGACTTGGAAACTACTGATTTAGGTTATGTTAGCGATTTAAGTTCAGAAACCATTTTTAAGGTTTTTTTAGATAAAAATCCAAAAGTAAACAAAGAAGCTCTGCCGAAATATTTGAGTGTCTATGGAGATAGTCGTCAAGCAACGATTGATATTTTTTCAGTGTATTACAAACGAGCAACGATTAAAATAACTTATTATTCTAAATTGGATTTTGATCAAACCAATCAAAAAGATTATCAATTAACAAAAGAAAATAATCAATTTGTTATTTCCTTTCGAATTTTAGATGATACATATGATGAAAATGTTGATCCAAAAATAACGTGATTCGTATATAACAATTACGGAGATGATATCCTTTCTAATCTTATTGAATTTAGTTACCAAATTGATAAAGTAGAAAAAAGTTACCAAGTGATTGTTTTATTAAACGAAAATGCTAATTATTCCTTGAATGCTAGTGGTAGAATAGAATTTCTTTATTGAGCAAAAGATCTTGAAATTTCTAACGGTTCAGTGCTTGCCAACATAAATCTTAAAGTAGAAATCTAATTAAAATAGAAAGAGTTAATAAATTATGAAACAAATACTTCAAATTTTAAGTTCGTTAATTATTATTGGATCTAGTTCAAATGTGTTAGTTGCAAATAGCCAAATTATTAAATCAACACCAAAATCCAATGCCAATCTTATTTCGATTAATAGTCAAGAAAACTTAGAAGACCAAGATTTGATTTTAAGCAACCTTTCCAAGGATGGGGGCATTGTTGGTTATGAGGCATCACAAGTTGAAATTGACAAATTTTCTAACCTTGTTCCCTACTACCAATTTTTTACTAAATTATGAGGAGATAAGAGTATAGGATACACTACAGGACCAAAAAACCATCAAGGATTGTGTGAGTATGTCTCTTTGTCAACGTTACTTTTATATAACGAACTCTTCATCTCTTCGGGTTTTTTCACTGACGAAGAGTTTGCTACCTATTTTGAAAATAATCAACAAGTAAGTAATAATCAAATAGCAATGCCAGAACACAAATATTATGAGTATAACCAACCAGAGAATTCTTTAGTTCGTAAATTATGAAAAAAAAATAAGTCTGCTAAAGACATAAAAACAGGAAAAACTTTAGCTAGAGCTTATAAAAATTGATTAAGTAATAAAAGCATTAGTTCAAAAATAAAATATCATTATAGTTCTTCATTTATGCACTCTTCAAGTCCTGAAGATTTGTTGTTGAAGTATAACATGCCAGTTTTGGTTTCATTTGTTAAACCAGCTCCACATAATGTTTTAATTTATGGATATGATACAACCACAAAGAGTTATTTAGTAAATTATGGTTGAGGAGGTTATTCTCCAATAATCATCAAAAAATCAATTATTTGAAGTTATTGAAGTATGGGGTTTTGAAACGCGTTTTATCTTGATCCAGCAAATGCTCAACCTCTAAAACGACACTTTCTATACAAAAACCAATTTTATTCTTGAAAAGAACTAGAACAAAAAGGTTTATCCTTTAAAAGTGTTCCTGGACTTTATGATAAGTATACTTTTTTAAAAAAGAACCCAAAACCCCGTGATTAATCACGGGGTTTGAAGTTAAACGGTGTTTAATTCCACATAAAATTTTATAAGGGGTTGAAACAATCATTTAGTATAATAAGGATAATGACTGCTAATAAAGAGAGAAATATTAATGGATAAAACAAAAATTAGAAATTTTAGTATAATTGCGCATATTGATCATGGGAAATCCACTTTGGCTGACCGAATTTTAGAATTGACCAAAACTGTTGAAAGTCGAGAAATGCAAGCCCAAATTTTAGATTCGATGGCAATTGAGCGTGAGCGGGGAATTACAATTAAGTTAAATTCGGTGCAGTTGAAGTATCAAGCTAAAAATGATGAAGAATATGTTTTCAACCTGATTGATACTCCTGGTCATGTGGATTTTCAGTACGAAGTTTCGCGTTCTTTAGCAGCGTGTGAAGGGGCAATTTTAGTAGTTGATGCCACTCAGGGTGTTGAAGCCCAAACTTTAGCAAACGTTTATCTTGCATTAGATAATAACTTAGAAATTATTCCTGTAATTAATAAAGTTGATTTGCCAAGTGCTGATGTGGAACAAACTAAAGCCCAAATTGAAAAAATGATTGGTTTAGATTGCAGCGACGCCCCCTTGATTAGTGCGAAAACTGGGTTGAATGTCGACCAAGTTTTAGAAGCAATTGTTGCTAAAATTCCCTATCCTGCTGATGCAGTCGATTCTGAACCTTTACGTGCTTTAATTTTTGATAGTTATTATGACCAGTATTTAGGAGTAGTGATGTCAATCAGAGTTCGTCAAGGGGTGGTCAAAGTTGGGGATAAAATTAAAATGATGAACACCAACGCGGAATACGAAGTCACTGAAGTGGGAATTAAAACTCCCAAGATTCTAAAGACCTCTCACTTGAGCGCAGGAGCAGTAGGATGAATTTCAGCTTCAATTAAAACGATTAAAGATGTCCATGTTGGGGATACGATTACTAGTGCTGTACACCCCGCACTAACACCACTTCCTGGTTATAAAAAGTTAAAACCAATGGTTTATTCAGGAATTTATCCGATTGATAATGCGAAGTACACTGATTTTAAAGAAGCTTTAGAAAAAATTGAGTTAAGTGATAGTTCCTTAATCTATGAACCAGAAACTTCTCAAGCTTTAGGGTTTGGGTTTAGAGTGGGGTTCTTGGGACTATTACATATGGAAGTAATTCAAGAACGCCTAGAACGAGAATACAACCTTAACTTGATTGCCACCACTCCTAGTGTTAACTACCAGATTACTTTAACTAATAATGAGGTGATTGAAATTGATAATCCCTCATTATTTCCTGAAGTGCAAAAAATTAAAGTTATTGAAGAACCCTATGTGAACCTTAAGATTGCTACTCCTCAAGAATATGTGGGCGATTTGATGAACTTGGTGCAAGCAAAACTGGGCGTTTATAAGGATTTAATTTATGTTGATGAAACCAGAATGGAATTGGTTTATGACATGCCTTTAGCAGAAATTATTTTTGACTTTTTTAATAAGTTAAAGTCAATTTCTAAGGGTTATGCCAGTTTTGAGTACGAGCTAATTGGTTATCAACCTTCAAAATTGGTAAAGATGGACGTGTTGTTAAACGGAGAAGTTGTTGATGCGCTATCAATGATTGTTAATACTAAGTTTGCTTATGAACGGGGAAGAGAGTTAACTAAAAAGTTAAAAGAAATCATTCCTCGCCAAAATTTTGAAATTCCGATTCAAGCAGCGATTGGTAATAAGGTGATTGCTCGCGAAACGATTAAAGCTTATCGAAAAGATGTGACGTGAAAACTGCATGCTGCTGATATTTCACGAAAAAAGAAGTTATTAGAAAAACAAAAAGAAGGTAAGAAACGGATGAAACAAATTGGAAACGTTGAAGTACCTCAAGAAGCGTTTATTGCGGTTTTAAAACTGGAGGATTAATTTGAACGATCAAATAACAAGTCAAGAATGCTTCGTGATGATTAACAACGAGGTGATTAAGTATTTTTGAAAGTTAAATCCGTACCAAAAAAAACTTATTCTCAAGATCCGCAAAGCAGAAATTTATGTTTCATCTCCGCCTTGAGTTGATGTGCAAAGTGTTGAAAATTTAATTAAGGCTAACTATCAAAAGATTAACCAGTTAAAAACTAAATTTGCAATTAATAATAAGTATGATTTATTCACCACAAACCCTTGAATCCTTGTTTTTGATCAGAGAGTTAATCTGGTTCTGGTCGAAGGAGACATTCGTCCAAAAATGGTTGAAAATCAAATTTATATCAAAAATTATCATGATCAAGACGAACAATTGAAAAAACTTTATAACTTTTTAGCACGTTATTATTACAATTGGTTTCTCAAACAAACTAAAAACCAAGCGGTACTGATGGATTTAACTTTTAAAAATTTAACTGTTAAAAATTTAGTGGGAAAGTGAGGTGCTTGTTATCCAGATCAAGCGAAGTTAATCTTCAATGCCAAACTTTTGCATTTCCCTATCGAAGTAATTAATTGTGTTGTTATTCATGAATTAGCTCACTTGGTTCACCCCAATCATTCGCGCTCATTTTGAAACTTAGTTTATCAATATCAGCCAGATTATCTTTTGATTACTAAAAATTTAAATGATTGAGGAATCTAAAATAATTTAAAATTTTAATTGTCTCATTTTAATACTTATATTTTAATCAATGTTAGAATAGAGAAAAAGATAACAGAGAGGCTATTAAAATGGCAAAACGAGCAGAGTATCTCAAGAACCTTTATGGTGAAATTGATAAAGAACTATATATTTTTAATAATTCAATCGAATACCAGGAAGTGGAAGAGTTAAAAGAAGTTACCAGATTGTGGGAAGCAAAAAATATTGATGGAATCAAAAATAAATTGGATCAACTGATCAATAATCGGGAAATTAGTTTTTTAATTCCTGATGATAGTGAGAGTGAAAGCTTTCGCGAAATTGGAATTATCCGCTTATATTGTTTATTTAGCATCGCGATTGAAATTATGGAAACTATTCCTCATATTCAAAAACAAGAAGTTTTTCAAAAATTGCAGTTGCGTTATCCTGACTTGGAAGTTGATTTTACTGAAATTGCTAGTCTAACCTTTGTGGCTTATAAATATATCAATACTTTTTATGGTTTGGTGAAAGAACTTGATATCCCCCGTCCTTTAAAAAATTTTTCCAACCATTTACTGATGAAAATGCAGGAGTTAAACAATAGTGAAAAGAGTATTGTTGATTTCTACATTAACCTTTATGATTTTTTTGAATATTGTAATACCTTTTTAGAACAAATGGAAAACCAAGAGTTTGATTGAACTCCAAAAGTGATTGAAAAGGCGAACAACTTTATGGGTTTGGTTTTTATTATGGAATCATTGATCTATTATTTCCTTCTATTTAAAGAAGATTATCTTGAAACTCAAGAAATTAAGAGTGGTGAAACTCTGCAAAACATTAAGTTTATTTCTGATAACCGCAATGATATTATTAGTGACTTAGAAACTATTCAAATGATTGATAATTATCAAGCAAATCAAAAAAAATAAGTTTTACTAAAGAAATGGTTTAACCAAAGTTAAATTCGTTTAAAAAGATAGAGACAAAAGTTCTTTTTTAGGAACTTTTGTCTCTTTTTAAAACTAAAATTAAATTTTTTTAGTTATTTCTGATATTATTTTTAAAAGCAGCGAAAGGAAAAATAAGTTTAAGCGAAAATGAAAGAAGATAATCTTTTTAAATAGTTATTAATAGCTAGTAGATAAAATACCCTGGTTGAATAGCAATGTTTTGCTTAAATCAGAATTAATTAAGGGAATAATTATTATCCCGCTCAAATATTATTTTTTACAGAATCGGAACAAAATTATGCGTTTATTAAAAAAGAATTCAAAACACATTTTAGCAGCAATCTTGCTTTCTTGTTTGGTATTATTCTTAGGTTTGGGTTTAGGCCTATCTGCGTTTGGAATGGGAATGGAAAGTCAACGTTTCATCAATAGTGTTGATGCAATGATTGACAAATACATTCCAGAAGGAAAGGTAGTTGTTAATGGTAGTGCTGAACCAATTGGTGGTTTTTCTGTCTATGATGCAGGAGTAGAAACCTTAAGAGAAGCTTACCAACAAGATGTACTTTCTACTTTAACTCAAGAACAATTAAACGACAAAACAGTCGTGAATTTCTTCACAGATTATGCTACTGATAGCTTTGAACATGACTGAAAAGCAAAGTACGAAGCTAAAGAAGATCTTGATGTTAACCAATTTTCTCATGCGTTGGTGCAATTTGATGTTAAAGTGGCAAAAGCATTTCACAATTATGCCTTTACTCACTCAGGATTGGGTTGAATTGGAAAAACAGGTACAGTTAGTCAACTTTTAAATAACGACTTCCCTACCAGTGCACTTTATCAAGAAGCCCACAAAAACGAAACAATTATTGATCAAACTGCTTATAAGAACGGAACGTATGTAGTTAACAATAAAGTTGCTTTCATTAACAGTCAAATTACAGGAATTGTCACAATTGCTGCTGACCCGACGTTAGGAACAGTGTTTAAAGATGCTCAAGAAACATTGAATGCTTTAACTACTGATGGAAAAAGTGCTGTGCAAATTTCTGGAAACGATTTATACCATCCAAACTTTACTGTGATGTATTATCAAACCAGAATTGGTGTGGTTTTCTTAATCATCTTGACTCCTTTATTTGGAATGTTGATGGTTCTTTATACTTTAATCAGTTATGAAGTCTTTTTAAGAATGAATTGAAGCAAGAACTTATTAAGCAAACTAAGAACCAACAAAACTCCACAAGCACCATCAATTGAATAAATTTTTCTAGAAAACCCAGATTAAATGAGTGAAAAACACTCATTTTTTTATTCTTAATATGTTAAAATCGTTAGGTTATTGTCTTTATGGGAAACTTTTAAAAAGGGGAAGGAAAGCAGAAAATGGACGCTAAAAAAATTATTAATATTGCCGTGATTGCTCACGTTGATGCAGGAAAATCTACTCTGGTTGATGGGTTATTAAGTCAAGCAGGAGTTTTTCGTGATAACCAACAAATTGATGCCCAAGTGATGGATAGTAATGATCAAGAACGTGAACGAGGAATTACAATCTATTCAAAGAACTGTGCAATCGAATACAAAGGAATTAAAATTAATATTGTTGATACTCCTGGTCATGCTGATTTTTCTTCAGAAGTGGAACGAATTATGAAAACTGTTGACACAGTGATTTTGTTAGTTGATAGCAGCGAAGGACCGATGCCTCAAACTCGTTTTGTAACTTCTAAAGCTTTAGAGTTGGGGTTACACCCAATCTTAATGATTAATAAGATTGATAAAAAAGACCAACGTGCTCAAGAAGTGGTTGATGAAGTTTTAGAGTTGTTTATGGAGTTAGATGCTACTGAATCACAACTAGATTTTCAGGTATTATACGGAATTGCTAAAGAAGGAATTGCTCAATTTAGTATGGAGAAATCCGCTCAAGACCTTTCACCTTTATTAGAGACGATTGTGACTCAAGTGGGTAGTTATGATACTAGTCTAAGTGCTAATCCAACCCAAATTCAAGTTTCATCGTTGGCTTATGATTCTTTTATTGGTCGTTTAGGAATTGGAAGAATTTATCAAGGAACAATTAAAACTGGACAAAGTGTTAGTGTAGCGCGTAATGATGGTTCGACTTATAATGGTAAAATTTCAAAACTTTTTGTTTACCAAGGTTTAAACCGGGTGGAAGTTCAAGAAGCTAGCGCTGGAGATATTGTTGTGGTCGCAGGATTAAGTGAAGTTTCAATTGGTGATACAATTGGCGAACTAAATAAAGTTGAAGCAATGGATCCGATTAAAATTGAACAACCCACGATGAGTATGAACTTTTTAGTCAATACTTCTCCATTTGCAGGGAGAGTAGGAAAGTTTGTTACTTCAAGAAACATTAAAGAACGTTTAGAAAAAGAATTAGAGGTTAATGTGGGGTTAAGAGTTGAACCTTTAGTTAATTCAGAAGTCGAAGGATTTAAGGTTTTGGGTCGTGGGGAATTACACCTTTCGGTTTTAATTGAACAAATGCGTCGCGAAGGTTTTGAACTAGGAATTTCTAAACCAGAAGTTATTTTGCACAAAGATTCTACTACTGGTGAAGTTTTCGAACCAATGGAAAAAGTAATTATTAACGTCCCTAGTGAATATTCTGGAACTGTAATTAATAAGTTAAATGTTCGCAAAGGAATGATGATTGACATGGATTCTGATGGGATTCGTGATCGAGTGGTTTACAATGTGCCGTTACGTGCGTTAATTGGTTTTCGCTCAGAATTTACCAACGATACCCACGGAGAAGGAATTTTAGTTCAATCTGCAAATGGTTTTGAACCTTACAAGGGTGAGATTGAATCTCGTCCTAACGGAGTGATGATTTCAATGGCTAATGGGGTTAGTGTTGCTTATGCGCTAAATAACTTAGAAGCTCGTGGAATCTTGTTTGTTGGACCACAAACTGAAGTTTATGAAGGAATGATTGTTGGTCAACATTCTCGAGGAAATGATTTAGATGTTAACCCAACAACAGGAAAGAAACTAACTAATACTCGTTCTAGTGGAACTGATGATGCAGTAAAATTAACTCCATTTAAAAAACTAACTCTAGAAGAAGCTTTGGAATTTATTGAGTGGGATGAATTGGTTGAAGTTACTCCTGATGACATTCGTTTACGCAAGAAATGATTAACAATTAATGAACGTAAACGTCACCGCAACGACCAAAAACGCGCGCTTGAAGATTTATAAAAAACAAGACTTGCTCGGAGAAGGAAAATCCTTACAATCATTTCAGAGATTAAATTTTTATTATGTTTGTTTGATTTCATTTGTGAAAGAAGAACAATTTAGAAGAGATTTTTACAACAATTACTTAAGCGGTAAGAATATTATTACTAACAGTAACAATAATTTAGTAAATTCATCATCTATTAGTGTTTCTTATTAAGGTGTATTTAAAAAAAGTGAGTTCAATTGGCGAACTCACTTTTTTATTGCTTATGTTCTTGGGTAATTTTTGCTACACTTTTACTAAGGAGGAAAAAGAATGTTTAAGAAAAAACAAAAAGTGCAGAACAATCATGCTGATGTTAATCAAACTTCAGCACCTCGGGTTACCTTTACCCAATCAATTGTGCACTATTATAAAAAAGAGCATTTGCTAGCTTCAATCACGATTCTCACTTCAATTCTCGGAGTTGTGGCCGCGGTGTTAAGTCCTTTATTAGTTAACCAAATGACAAAAGGAATTATGCTTGATGCAGTTCCTGCGATGCGGGATAATATCACTGGTTATTGGGGCGGAGAATGATGACTTTATATTATCATTAACGTTGCTTTACTTTTGATAAACATGATAGCGATGTTCACTTCGCAATATGCTGGGTTTTTATTAAGTAAACGAATCGAAATTAGTTTACGTGAACGAGCATTAGAAACTTTGGTAAAAGAAGACGTGTCTTATTATTCAGATAAGAAAATTGGAGAAATCTTAACTAAAATTATTTCTGATACTCAAATTGTGGGAGACCAAGCTTACCAAACCCCAACCACGATTATTCGAGCATCACTAACAGTTTTAGGATCATTTGTGATGATGTTTATCTTTAATTGAAAGATTTCTTTCATTGTTCTAGCAGCAATGATTTTAATTATGGTGACTTTACTTTCATCATTTAACTTAATTCGCAAAAGAGGAACTGCAGTCCGAGCAACAATTACTGACATCAACGGAGTTGTCACCGACCGAATTAATAACGTGCGTTTGATTAAATCATCAGGAACCGAAGCTCGAGAAATCAAAGGATTTGATGAAATTCATAAACGCTACTTTAGTATCAACAAACCCTTTGCTAAAGTTACAGCAATGATGGTGACAGTTCTATTTGGGGGGGTCAACGCCTTACAACTAATTACTATTGCTGCTAGTGCTGGGTTTTACCACTCAGGAGATGCTGCAGCAACTTTTTATGCAACAACCTTTGCTTCAATTTCTTTGGCTGAAGGATTGTTAGTGGGAGCAATTATGCAAACCTTGATGACCACAGTTAACTTGGCAAATGCAACTGTAGCTACTGGAAGAATCTTTGATACGATTAACGCTACTTCAATTCTTGACCCCCACTATGATGGGCAAGGAATCCAAATTGAAGCTGTCGCTGGTGATATTATCTTTAAAGATGTGGAATTTGAATATCCTGAAAAACCAGGCCGTGTTATTTTACCAACCTTTAACTTTACTTTCCATGAAGGAAAATCGTATGCGATTGTTGGTGAAACTGGGGCTGGTAAGTCAACAATTTCTAAGTTATTGTTACGATATTATGATCCTACTAAGGGGGATGTTTATATTAATGGGGATATTAACTTAAAAGATGTTAACCTTTCAAGTTATTTAGCACATGTGGGTTATGTAGAACAAGAACCCCAAATTCTGTATGGTGATGTTTTTGAAAACATTAAGTACGGAAAGTTTGATGCTAGTGAAGAAGAGGTAATTGCAGCGGCTAAAAAAGCTGATTTACACGATCTTGTCATGAGTTGACCAGATAAATATCAAACCGTGTTAGGAGAACGAGGAATGTTACTTTCTGGAGGACAAAAACAACGGTTAGTAATTGCGCGAATGTTTTTAAAAGATCCTGAATTACTGATTCTTGATGAAGCAACTTCTTCTTTGGATAACATCGTCGAACAAGAAATTCAAACTGAGTTGAACAAGTTGATGAAAGACCGGACAACAGTTTCAATTGCTCACCGTTTATCAACAATTAAAGGTGTTGATCAAATTATTGTTTTAGGTGCTAATGGAGCAGGAATTGTTCAACAAGGAACTTTTGAAGAACTTAAGAATACTCCGGGTCAATTCCAACGTTTATACAAGGCAGGATTAATGGATTAATCCTAAATTAGGCATTTTAACGGGTTTTACCCCGTTTTTTTCTTTTTATGTATGAAAATGAGGCCAAACCACTTTGTTGGGGATTTGAGGGATTATCTTTCTTTTAAATATGGTCTATAATACTTATATATACAAGAAAAGAGGAAATAAAACATGTCAAAAATTGTCAAAGTTTTAGGACGTCAAATTCTAGATTCACGTGGAACTCCAACTGTGGAAGTTGAGTTATGAACTGAATTTGGTGGTCACGGAATTGCTAAAGTTCCTTCTGGAGCGTCAACTGGTGCTAATGAGGCTTTAGAACTACGTGATGGTGGCGAAAAATATAACGGTAAAGCTGTTAGCAAAGCAGTAGAAAATGTTAATAAAAAAATTGCTCCAGCAGTAGTGGGAATGGAAGTTCGTGATCAATTGTCAATCGACCAAGCCATGATTAATTTAGATGGAACTGAATTTAAAAAGAACTTGGGGGCAAACGCAATGTTGGGAGTTTCTCTAGCTGCTGCTCGTGCTGCTGCTGATGAAATGGAAATGCCTTTATACAACTACTTAGGTGGACCAGGAGCACATAAATTACCAGTGCCAATGTTAAATGTAATTAACGGAGGAGAACACGCTGATTCAGCAATTGACTTCCAAGAATTTATGATTATGCCAGTGGGAGCACCAAGTTTTGGTGAAGCAATTCGTTGGTCTTCAGAAGTCTTTCAAGCTTTAAAATCAATCTTAAAAGAAAAAGGTGATATTACTGCTGTGGGAGATGAAGGAGGATTTGCGCCAAACTTTAAGTGAGCTTATCCAAAAGAAACTGCTGAAGCTTTCAAAAAGAAAATGCCTGTTGAAGTTGCTTTAGATATTTTAGTTGAAGCAGTAGAAAAAGCAGGGTACAAAACTGGGAAAGAAGGATTCATGTTTGCCATGGATGCTGCTGCTTCAGAACTATACTTTGAGGATAAAAAATACCACTTTAAGAAAATTGAAAAGATTACTGGTCAAGAATTTAGTATGACTTCAGTTGAGTTAAATAAATTCTTAGAAGACCTAACGAAGAAATATCCAATTGTTTCGATTGAAGATGGGTTTGACGAAGGAGATTGAGAAGGATTTAGCAAATTTAACCAGGAAGTTGGGAAAAATGTACAAAACGTGGGAGATGATTTGTACACTACTAACCCTAAATTCATTCGTGAAGGAATTCATAAAAATGCCACCAACTCCGTGTTGATTAAGTTAAACCAAATTGGAACTTTATCAGAAACAATTGAAGCAATTCAAATGACGCAAAAAAATAATTGGACTGCAATTGTTTCTCACCGTTCAGGAGAAACTGAAGATACGACTATCGCTGATTTAGCAGTTGCCTTTAACACTGGTCAAATTAAAACTGGATCAATGTCAAGATCTGATCGAATTGCTAAGTATAACCGTTTGTTAGAAATTGAAGACGAACTAGGGGTAAATGCAGTTTATGAAGGAGCAAAAACCTTCTACAACTTGGAATGAAATAAATAATTCCTAAGATTATTAAACAACCCTTTTGGGTTGTTTTTTCTCCTTAAAACAGTGATAATTAAAAGCATATGAACAAGTATTTAAGTATTGATTTGGGAAGTAAAACTCTAGGATTGGCTACCAGTCAAGGTGTGGTCGCTTCTCCTTCGCTCACCTTGAAATTTGAAGAGTGAAACTTTGAGCAAGCAAAAGAAAAATTGTTAGATTATTTATGAAAAAATCCGTGTGAAAAAATCATTATTGGTTATCCTAAAAACATGGATGGAAGTATTGGTGAACGAGCAGAAATGATTGACTATTTTATTGAATTATTTTTAGCAGATAATCCAAGATTTGAGACTTCAGACATTATTAAGGTCGATGAACGCCGAACAACAAAAATGGCTCGACAAATTATGATTGAAGCAAACTTGTCACGCGAGCAACAAAAACAAAAAAAAGATTCTTTAGCAGCTCAATTAATTTTAGAGCAATACCTAAATTCAATTAATTAAGAACGGAGTCAGTTATGATTAGTCAACAACACCCTTTAGTAAAAGAAATTAAGTTTACCAACCAACAAATTGTTAGAAAAACTCAAGAAGTTGCTCAAGAGGTTAGTCTTTTTTATCAAAAACAACCAAACATTAAAGAACATACGATTCTTATTTTAGGCTTGTTAAAAGGTTGTGTTCCTTTTTATGCCGAGTTTTTAAAGCACTTTGATTATGAGTGTGAAACTGATTTTATGGTAGTTTCTTCTTATAAGGGAACGATGAAAACTAGTGGTGAACCCAAGATTGTTTTAGATGTTAACACCACAATCAAAAATAAAGACATTTTGATTGTTGAAGATGTAATTGATAGTGGTTTGACCTTGAAATATATTAAAGCTTATTTGATGGCGAAAGGAGCTAACAGTGTAAGGATTGTGGCTTTAATTGATAAAAACAACCAAACCAGAGTACCAGGAATAAAGGCGGATTGATTTTGTTTTGGAATGGATGATGAATATATCATCGGGTTTGGTCTGGATTATCAAGAACGTTTAAGAAACCTACCTTACATTGGCACAATTGATGAAACCAAACTTAAAGATTGAAAATGATAGGGTAATTATGTTTCCTGGGAGTTTTGATCCCTTTCATTCTGGTCACCAAGTTTTAGTTGAAAAAGCCTTACAATTATTTGACCAAGTAGTGATTGTAGTTTCAAGAAATCCAGAAAAAACCTATCAACACTCAGGTCAAAGTCGTGTAGAGATGATTGAGACAATCTTTCAGACTAACCCACGAGTGAAAGTAATGCTCAACGAACATTACTTGACTGCGATTTTTGCCCAAATGCACCAAATTAACTATTGCTTGCGGGGATTTAGAAATGATGTTGACTTTGCTTATGAAGCCAAAATTGCTAGTTACAATAAGGTGTTAAATCCTCAATTAGAACTAGTTTACTTTTTTAGCCAACCCGATGATAAAAAAACTAGCTCAACTTTATTAAAAGAAATTAAGCAATATAAGAAGGAAAACAATTATGAATAGAGATTATCAAAAATTAGCAGACATAGTTAGTCAAAGCGACACGATTATTATTTATCGACGCGATAATCCTGATGGTAATGCTTATGGTTCACAGTTGGGTTTAAAAGAAATTATTAAGACTAATTTTCCTGATAAGAACGTTTATGCTGCTGGAGAGAATAGTGAATATCTCAACCCTTTAGGACGAATGGATAGTTATGATCCTGCTTTAATTTCTGCCTCGTTAGCAATTGTGGTGGATACACCAAGTAGTGATTGAATTGATGGTGATGATTGAAAAGAATGTGCTACAGTCATTAAAATTGATAATCATCCTGAAAAAGAGGTCTATGGTCAAGTTGATATTAACGACCAAAGTGTTTCGAGTTGTAGTGAATTAATCGCTAACATTGCTTTAAGTTTAAAGTGAATGTTAACTCCTGAAGCTGCTCAATGTTTATTGATTGGAATTTTAGAAGGAACAACTAACTTTCTCACCTCAGGGTTCAATAAGAAAACTTTTACCACTCTAGCTAAACTTGTGGAATTAAGTCCTAGTGCTCATGAAATTCTGAATCGCAGGGTTTATGCTTCGGTTGAAGAAAATAAACTAAAAGCTTATTTGGTTAACCATTTAAAGTCAACTTCTTTAAACACGACATGAGTTTTTTTACCTAACAAAGTGTTAAAACGCTATAACGTTGAACCTAATCGTGCCTCACAATTCAACTGATTATTACTCGATTTTGCTACTACTGAATTTTGTGTGATGTTTGTAGAATATGATGATAAAAGGATTCGCGCCCAATTCTCTTCAAAAACCCGACCAGTAAATATGTTTGCTGCCAAATACGGAGGGTGAGGAACTCGCCATGGAGCTGGTGCTTTTTTAAAGAATAAGAAACAAGCCCGCGAAATTTTAACCATTTTAGAAAGTGAAACTTTTTAAAGAAATAACGCTTAACTCCGCGCTTTTTGTTTGACAGAACGCTGAAAGAAAAGGTACAATTCTAGTGTTGAGTTTTCAACACTTTGAAATGGCGTTTGTGGCGAAGTGGTTAACGCATCGGGTTGTGGTTCCGACATACGGGGGTTCAATTCCCCTCAAACGCCCCATTTTAAAAATTATCTTCCTATTTTTGGGAAGTTTTTTTATTTCTCTCGTAAACCATAAACGGGAGGATAGAAAACATGAATATTAACCAGGTAATATCCAATCAAATGGCTAAAGATGACGTTCTGGCTAGTATTATAAATTACAACGATTCAGAGCAAGGATTATTATTAGCACCTAATTTTATGTTTGTAAATAAACCAACTACGATTGATAAACAAAGCTATTACAAGTTGATTGTTTGGTTTGAGTTAATTGCAAACAATAACCAAGTTGATTGAACAAAACTACCACGAGCCATTCTCTTAACTAATTTAAGTTTTACTTTATTTAAACGAGAAAATAGTGGGCTAGTTTCTATTGATTATGCTACTAAGCAACCATCAGCATTGATGGAACAACTTTTCCTCAAATATGATGATAATAACCACCGCATTGAAATCAAACACCAAGATTTTTTCGAATACAAAATTCCATCAACTTTAATCGATCCTAGTTCAAATGATTTTTTGTTTAATTTAGAGTATCAGTCAACTAGTAAAATCGGCTTAACTAATAATTATGGGGTTGGGTTTAATAAGGGGTTTTTAAATATTAAAACAGCGACAGAAACAATTAGAGACAATAACTTTGTTTCTAACCAAGTAGTGGCTTGTCTAAGCAGAGACACCACTACCAAGCAAGAAAACGTCTTTTATCCTTTGTTAAGGAAGACTATTTCATTAAAAGCTAATTTCGTGCAGACTCGGATGAGAAGTGATGATCCACTTTTGGGATTCACAATTGATACCACAGAAGAATGACCACCTTTTTTAGCAGAGCTTGTTGATTTAAAAAACATCTTATGGGACATACGCAATAGCCTTGTTGGTGATGAAATAGTGGTTGGCCAACTAAAAATTATTGGTAGTGATGAATGGAAAAATTATTATAACTTCGATGAAGTTAATTATGATTTTCAAGATAAAAGAATCCTCAGACTTGCTGATCATTTTGATTATGATTATAACTTGCAAAAAATTGTCAAAACTAGTAGTGGTGATGTGCTTTTTTCTAGTGAATTTAATCAAACTTTGTTAATTAATTTATTATTATTTGGCAAGCCTTTTACTTATAAAATTTTAATTAATAATCATGAACCAATAATTAATTATGATTATCAAGAACTTGATTTAATTGATTATGTCACTTATCAACCACAAGATTTCTTCTTGTCATCATCATTCACATACGAAATATTTACCACCAAATTAAGGGCGATTCTTGATGAACAAAGCAAAAATTGTCGCTAAAATTCTCTTGGCACTAATTGTGCTTTCAAGTATTGGTGGAGGAGGATATTTAATTTATCAATTTAGCAGGCAGCATCCAAATCTTTATTATGAAGATGATGAAACTACGAAACATAATTTTGAACAACTAAAATTTACTGCTAGAGAAACACAACAATTATTAAGAGTAGAAAATCAAAATTATTATTTTGATTTAGTTAATTTTCAATATTTGTTTTTAATGAAACTGAAAACAAGCTATCGGGAATTATTAGCTAAAACCATTACTTTTTCAACTGAAAATCAAAAACAGCCCAAAGTAATTCGGGCAAAAATTCACTTAAATGACCAAAATGAATTAAATTGAAAGTATAGTATAATCTAATTTAGATAAAAAAATTCATCCTGGAGGTTACAAATGGATTACACACAAGAAATCATTAAAGAATTAAAAAAACACGGTGCAAAAGGTGATCTTAATGAGAATACCATCTTAACTGCTGTTGGAATTGATTCTTTAGATTTGATGGATATGGTGATTGATTTAGAAGACAGATTGGAAATTTCTGTACCAGATGAGGAATTACAAAATTTTAAAACAATAGGAGAATTGAATCAACTAATTATTAAGTTGAAACAATAAAACATGGGTGAAGCGATAACTAAAGCACAAGAAAAACTTTATGAGTCTATTACGCAAAAATTAAAACAACAAAATATTAAGTTAACTCAGGTACGAAAAGCAATTATTAAAATTTTAATTCGTTTAGACCATCCCACTGCACCAATGATTGTTGATGAGTTAAAAAAAGATAATCACCTAATCAATGTTGCGAGTGTTTATAATACTCTCAATGTTTTGTTAGATTATCATGTGGTTAGTGCCAATACCTTTAATGGTAAGCAAATTTGTTATGAAATTGTTGCTCCCAATCTGATTCACTTTTCTTGTATCAAGTGTAATCAACTTTATCATGTTGATGCAACTAAGTTTGAACAAATCGCTGATAACCAGTTAATTACTCTTGGTGCATCAATTAATTTTTTAATGGATCATTTTAAAATTGAGTGTCACGGGGTTTGTGAAAATTGTGTAATTAAACAAGAAATGGGTCAGTAGCTTTCTTTGGAGTTAAAGGCCTTTTTCTTCTTTTTTTTGCAAAAAAGTAGCGAGATTTAGGTATAATTTTAAGGTTGAGACCTAGGGGTATAGTTCAGTTGGTAGAACATCGGTCTTCAAAACCGAGTGTCGCGAGTTCGAGTCTTGCTACCCCTGCCATGATGATTTTCAGTCTTCGCACTTCAATGGGTGCGATTTTTTATAGGGGTGTAGTTCAGTGGTAGAACGACGGTCTCCAAAACCGTGCGCTGAGGGTTCGATTCCTTTCACCCCTGCCAAAGTAAAAAATAAAAATACCCCATGGGGTATTTTTTTATTATGATTAATTAATATTTCTTGACAGAAATAAAACCGATTGTATTTACTCCAGCATGAGCGGTGTACATTGCAGGAATTTCTTCGTTTTCGTAGGCAACCTTTTCTTTTTCAAGAACTTCAATCGCTGCTTGTTTGATTTTTTCATCAGTTAAGGGAGTGGTGACAAAAATCAGTTTATATTCTGTATTATCGTATTTTTCTTTAATTGTACTAATTGCAGTTTTAGAAACCGAACCAATTGTACGACCAAAAGCTTGTTTTTTTGGTTTTGCTTCTCATTTAATTAATACTTTAGTTTTGAAGACGTTCAGAATTGTTTGAATAATCCCGACCGCTCTTCCACCACGAGCTAACTTTTTCAAATCTCCAGGAACAATCCCTAAATACATTTCTTCTTCATAAGTTTTTAAGAAATCTTCGATTGCTTCAATGGAATTTAAGGTTCCATTTTTGATTTGTTGGTCTAAGACTAAAGCGCATTCTTTAATTCCGTTTGCAGCCATTGAGTGTTCGATCACTTTAACTTTGTTGGCAAATTCTTTGGCAACCATTAAAGAAGTTTGGTACATTGAAGATAGATTACCAGGGATTGGCAAGTGAATAATATAATCATATGTTTTAAGCATTTCTTCATATTTTGCTTGTAACTCACCTGGACTCGCTTGGCTAGTTCTCACATTTTCTCCATCAGCAACACGTTGATAGAAGTTAGTTTCTATTAAGTTTTGGGGGGTATCAATGATGTCGGTTTCATCTTCAAAAATGATATGCAAAGGAAGTAGGGCGATAGCTGTATTTTCATAAAGTTGAAAATCATCTCCTGCAGCTGTATCAATTAAGATTCCGATTTTTTGGTTATTCATTAAACTATTCCTTTCATCCAATAATTGAGAAAGCGTCTCTTCCAGTATGAGCAGCAATTACGTTAGTAAGTTCTGATTCAATTCCGATTTCTAAGCCTTCTTTTTCAATAATTTGTTTCACTAATTCAACATTTTCTTCAGCAGTTCGAGAATAAGTTAAGTCAACCACTTCTAAATCTCTAATTTCTTTTTTAATTGCTTGGACAGCTTCGGCGACTGCTTTTTTAAAGGTTCTGGTTGTGAATGCTTTATCAATTGTTCCATCATAAGTTAAAACAGGGACAATTTTTAAAATTTTTGCTAAATTAGCAGCTGCTGGAGTAATTCTTCCTCCACGTTTTAAAGTTTCTAAATTTTTTGGAATGATAAATCCATAAAAATTCTCTGATTCTTGCTTAACTAATTCAAGAATTTCAAAACCAGTTTTATTTTGACTAATCCAACTGGCAATCTTTTTTACAATGTGTTGTTGAACAATGCTCACTCCGTTAGTATCAGTGACAAATACTCTGCCTCTGTAGCGTTCTTCAGTTTCACTTAAAACTCGATAATTACTAAATTGACTGCTTAAACCTTTAGAAATGAAGGCACAAATGATTTGGTCATAATCTTTTAAAAGGTGATCTCACATTTTAATCATGTCTCCTGGACTTGTTTGACTAGTTTTTAATTGTTGATTTTTTAACAATTCGTAGAATTCGTTTTTGTTAAAACTACTATCATCTTTGATTTCTTTTCCATCTTCAGTAATAATCATTAGCGGAATTAAATAAAGATCCTTATAATCTTTTAATTTTCCATCATAGGATGAATCAGTTAAAATAGCAATTTTCATTCGTAATGCCCTCCATAACGATACTAAAACAATTCTATAATGTTTGATATAATGATATCAGTAAAAAGAGATTCTATTTGTTTTATATTCAATAGATTTTATAACAAAAACGAAAACGGGTGCGAAGATGTACGGAATTTATTACAATCAGCTGTTTGATGTGTTAATGGTAGTCAAGAAAAACGAACCTTCACAATTAATCGATATCAAGGGTGATGTTGTCTTGCTTGGTGGTAAAAATGATGAAATTAATGGGATAAATATTTTTAAGGTTTCTCAAGATTTGCATCCAATTAAAGCTTTTAATTCTTTTGAACCTGAAGTGCTTGATTACGTTAAGACAAAACTAGCAGATCATTTTTTGTTTGTTCAAAGTTCGCAATTTGTAGTTGGCAAAGTTTTGGTGTGTGAAGATATTGAGGGAACTCATTTACATTTGTGTCAGGTTGATCTAGGAACCAGAGTGGAACAAATTGTTTGTGGAGCGGCTAATATTGCTATTGACCAGTTGGTAGTAGTGGCGTTAAATGGTGCTTGAATGCCTAATGGTGAACAAATTGTGCCTTCAAAATTGAGAGGATATGAATCTAATGGAATGATTTGTAGCCAAAAGGAACTGGGTTTAGAAAATGATGATTTTAACCAAACTGGAATTGTTGTTTTGCCCCCAATGTTTGAAAATAAAGTGGGTCAAGATTTTTTCAAGGAGTCAGAAGCATAATTCATGAAAAACTATCAATTTGATGCCCAGGTTAAAAAGGGTTATTATTTAGCAGATTATTTTAAAAAAACTGTTAAGATTGTTGAAAAATATAAAAGTGATGCTGTGGTAACAATGCAGTTCTTTCAACGCAAGGAAAATACTGTTGTATGTGGAATTAAACAAGTTTTGGCTTTGATTAAGTTTGCTTGTCCTAACTATTTAACTTTAAAAATTGAAGCTCTTGATGATGGGATGGTTGTTCAACCCTTAGAGCCGGTTTTAAAAATTACTGGTCATTACCAAGATTTTGGTTTTTTAGAAGGAATGATTGATGGAATTCTTGCCCGCAATTCTTCGATTGCGACCAATAGTGCTCGGGTAATTGCGGTGGTTGGATCCCAAAGAGCCTTAAATATGAACGATCGTGCTGATTTATATCTTAACCAACCCTTTGATGGCTATGCATCGTATGTGGGTGGTTTTCGCCAGTTTGTCAGTGAGGCGGCCTTGGAATTAATTGATGATGAAACTGTTAAACAGCCAAGTGGAACAATGCCCCATGCTTTAATTCAAATTTTTGATGGTGACGTCTTAGAAGCTACCAAAGCTTTTCATGAAACTTTTCCAGATAATAGACTGGTTGCGTTAGTGGACTATCATAATGATTGTGTTAATGATGCTTTAAAGGTTGCTCGTTATTTTAAAGAGAAGTTGTTTGCAATTCGTTTAGATACTGCTGCTAATTTAGTTGATCAAACCTTGAGTAAGACTAAAGACCAATATCCAGAGGATGCGAAGTTAAATGGTGTTAGTGAATATCTCGTGGTGGCCGTTCGTGAAGCTTTAAATCAAGAAGGATTCAATCATGTAAAGATTATTGTTTCTTCTGGATTCAATGCTGAAAAAATTGCTGATTTTGAACAAAAAAAGATTCCAGTGGATCTCTATGGTATTGGTGAAGCTTTGGTGAAAGTTAATATTGGTTTTACTGGTGATAATGTTGCTTTGAATGGTCAAGGACAAGCAAAATTTGGTCGTGAAGAACACGAAAACAAACGCTTAAAAGCATGAAAATGATAAATAAAGGAGAGCTAATGGATACTAAACAATCAAGTATTATTGATGAGTTAACGTGAAGGGGTTTGGTTAAACAATATACTAGTCTTGAACGAATTACGTCTGCACAACAAAATAAAGCTGGCGTTTATTGTGGTTTTGACCCCACTGCTGATTCTTTGCATGTTGGTCATTTAATTCCCATCACTTTGTTAAAACGTTTTAAATTATTTGGTTTTGACCCAATTGCTTTAATTGGGGGAGGGACAGGGATGATTGGTGATCCTTCGTTTAAATCCCAGGAACGAGTGTTGCAAACTGCCCAACAAGTAAAAGTTAATACTGATGCGATTACTAAGCAATTAAAAGGAATCATTCCTGAAGTTAAGTTTGCTAACAACTATGATTGGTTGAAAGAATTAACCTTATTAAATTTTTTGCGTGATATTGGTAAGGATTTTACTCTTGCTTACCTTTTAAACAAAGAGTCAATTAAAACTCGGATTGAAACTGGTTTAAGTGTGACAGAATTTTCTTACACAATTCTTCAAGCTTATGACTTCTACCAACTTTATCAAAACTATAATTGTCAAGTCCAGATTGGTGGTTCTGACCAGTGGGGAAACATTACTTCAGGAACTGATTTAATTGGAGCAAAAGTGGGTCGCGACCAAACTAAAGCTGCAGGGTTAACCATTAACTTGTTAACTAAAAAAGATGGGAAAAAATTTGGCAAGACCGAATCAGGAGCGGTATGATTAGATGCTCAGAAAACCAGTGTTTATGAGTTCTATCAGTTTTGATTTAACCAAGATGATCTTGATGCTTATCAAATGTTAAAGTTTTTTACCTTCTTAAGTCAAAGTGAAATTGAAGATTTAAAAACAAAGGCTGATGCTCAACCACAATTACGTTTAATGCAAGTCAAACTTGCAGAAGAAATGACTTTATTTGTTCATCATGAACAAGGATTAAAATCAGCTCAAAATATTACTAATGCTTTCTTTAATGGCGATTTAAAAAACTTAAATGACGAGGAATTGAAAGTTGTCTTTCATTCAATTCCTTCAGGAAGAATTTCTTCTGGAAGTTTTTTGATTGATGGTTTAGTCACTTCTAAAGCGGCTGGTTCTAAACGAGAAGCTCGAGAATTTCTTCAATCTGGAGCGATTAGTATTAATGGTGAAGTTATTAATGATGAGAACTTTGTCTTAAGTACTGATTTGGCTTTAAACCACCAATACTTGTTTATTAAACGTGGGAAAAGAAAGTTCTTTGGACTTGATTTAAAAACTAGAAAGTAAATCAACTTTCTAGTTTTTTTATTAAAGTTTCAAGATTAAATTAGCACATTATAACTCTTTTTTATTTTCAAAGAGCAGAGCAGACCGAGTTTTTGAAAAAGACTGGTAAATAAAATTTTTAATTTAGAAAAGTTTTATTATAAATAGGAAGGGAGGTCTTCTTATGCTCAACGAAATTTCTATTGAAAAAGACTTTTTTGTTATTCGCAGTAACAATAGTTCTTTTTCTGATTCTAAATATAAAGACGGTATGCTTTTAGGAAGTTGCTGCTGCTGCTGCAGTTGCTGCCCATGTTGCTGTTGTGCATTATAGAAATAAACTAGCACATATTTCCGCCATAGAATCGTTTGTTAAGATTTTGTGGTGTTTTTAAAAAGGAGAGAGAATGAAAAAAGAAGATGAAATAAAAACGAGTTTTTCATTTAACATGGGAAATCAATTTGTCTCGAAATATCCGAAGCAGACACTTGTAAAGAATAATTTTGCTCATGAAAATAATTTATATTATAAAAATGATGATGGTCTATTGATGGATCTTTATTTTCGTAATTATAAAACAAACTTGAATGAGACTGATTTTAGTGTATCAATTGCTAGCTTTTTTAGTGAAGCGGCAAAGATGAGTTTAAAATATCGCTTTTTAGAAGAAGCAACAGAAAAATGTATTAAATTAGACAAAGTAAACGAAGAATTGAAATCTTTAGACTTTTGTTTGAAGAACAGAAAAAGTCAAAGACAATTTGGTAAAGGTTTTATGTCTTTCAAAAAGATTTCTTCGATATTTAGTTACCTTTTCTCAGCTACTTATGGAGAACATTTAAGTTATCCTTCGGGAGGTGGTTTGTACCCAATAAAAATATTTATCTATGCAAATAAGGTAGAAAAAATAGAAAAAGGTTTTTATCAATATCAACCTTATGGTCACTCTTTGAAATTAATTCAAAATGAAGATTTAAATATCGATAATTTAATTATTCTACCAAGTGCTGATAATAACTTTAGTTTTCTTTTATTTTATGTTTATGATTCTAATGTTAATAAATATAAATACGGGGATATTGCGGGAATTTTTGGCGCAATTGAAGTTGGATCTATGTTACAAAATGTTGATTTGCTAGGTGCAGCGTTGAATTATGGAACTTGTAATTTAGGTAGTTATACAACAGAAGCTGTCTTAAAAAAGTTAAAACTAAATAATTACTTTGGGATTTATTTACTAAATTCATCAGTTATAGGAGAGAACAATGATTAATGTTTTATTAGACAAATCTACAAATATAAAATTCTTTGATGATAGTATTTCTATTACCAAGGGTATCTTTAATTATTACAAGATAATAATAAATAAGAAAGATTTAAAGAAAGAACTTTTTTTGGAATTGACAGACAAGTTAAAAAGATTAAGTTATGGAGAATCGGTAACAATAAGAGAGCAAGAGGATGAAAATCCTATTGATTCGTTTTTAAAGAGACTGAGAGAATATTCCCTTGCATTTTCTTTGCAAGAACCTTTTGTTCCTGAATTGGTTTTAACTGATTTCAAACAAAAAGAAGTTTTACTTGATAAATTTCAATTTTTAGAAAATGATAATTCAAAAATTCTAGATTTGGCTGAGTTTATGTTTGATAATAATGAATGCAAAAATTTGTTAGTTTTATTGGATTCCTTTTCAATTCAAAAATTAAAACAAATTAATGAGTATTGTTTTAAAAATAACATTCGCTGATTACTGGGTTTTAAAGATGGTGATTATCTTCATGCCTTGTATATTGATAAAAACTTTACAGGATGTTTCAATTGTTTTTATGAAAGAATTGTTTCGAGAATTGAGGATAAAGAAAATTTAAGAAATTTTGATCAATTAGAAGAAAAAACTAATTTTGAAGAGTGTGTTTCTGATTTTAATTTACTGAGTTCTTTGATAAATAATCTTATCATTAGAAGTAGAGAATACAACGCTTTACTGATCGAAAGCAAGGTGCTTTCAATCTATTTACCGACTTTTGAATTTCATGTTGATAAATTACTTAAAATTTCTTTTTGCGAAACTTGTGGTTTTATTTCCAGACAACAATCAAAAGAAATGAATATAAATATGAAAAGAGCAATTGAGGAAATTATCAATGAAAAATAGTATTTACGAGTTTGAAGGCGAAGAGTTTTTAAAATATGATCTTATTGGTTCTGCTAATGTAGGAATTGTCTCAGGATATTTTTTAAATTCATGAATTGAAACAGATATGCCTAAATTTGAAGTTTTATCAGCAGATATACCCAAATATTCTCGAAAAATTTTTAAAGATGAAAGAAATATAAAATTTCATATCAGCGGTTATGATGAAAAGTTTTTAAATGCCTTTCGAAGATTAAATGGGGAAACTGTTGAACGGTATGCGTCTATCATGGCACATACTTTGGTTGATGAAACTAAATTAATTTACAGTTCTATCAAAGAATTAAAAAATAACAAAAAAGATTTTTTGTCAGCAGATTTTATTAATGTTTATTCTGATAAGAAAATCCAGGAAATTTGCTTGAATGTTAAAGGATATTCTGATTCTGCTTTTAATGAAGAAACTTTGGTTTGATGAGTTGAACTAGAAAACTTACTTGATAAAAAGCAGGTTTATGTTCCTGCTCAAATGTTTTTTATCGGTTTTCCTTCGGAAAATCGAAATGAAAAAAAGTTTCTGGCTTCTGTATCGACAGGAACAGCTTCTCATAATAATTATCCTAATTCGCTTTTTAATTCACTGGTTGAATTAATTCAAATTCATAATTTTAATTTAAATTGGTATTACGGATGTAAGAGCAAAAGAATAATCATTGATGACTTTCAAATGCTAAATTGAATCAAGGAAATTTTAACTAATGTCAATGAAGTTGAATTGGAATATGTTTTATATCAAGATCAAATAAGTGATCTTTGTATCGTTGGTTGTTTTGCTTATACAAAAGATAAAAAGTTTCCAGCAATAAGTTTTGGTATTCAAGCTTCAACTGATGCTACCGAGGCTATCAAGCGGGCTACTTTAGAATGTTTGTCTGTTTTTGTGTCAAGTTATTATAGTTTTATCTTCCAAAGTGATAGTCACTACTTTAAAAACGAACATGTAAATTTTTTTGCAAATCTTGATGACAACGTTTTGTTGTATGCTGATGCTAAGAATTACGTTAAAAATAAAATTGAGATAGATAAGAGAATTGAAGGAGAAATTTCTTTGCGCGATTTACAAAGAAAATGAGGGAGAAAAAATAACGATAAGAAAGAAGAAGTTAAAATGTTATTTAAATCTTTGAAAGAAAAAGAAGTCGATGTTTATGCGATGGATATCACTCCTCCTGAAATAAAAAATATCACAGTAGTTACTAGATTATGGAGTCCTCAACTCTTTCCGGTTTTTTTACCTTCCATGCCTTATGAAAAAAGTAGTTTAATAAAAAATGTTTTTTATTATCCCCATCCGTTAGCTTAAATATGTTTGAAATTAAAATTACTAATCTTGTTAAAAAATATGGTAAAAAACCAGTTTTGAAGATTAATTCTTTAAATTTTCAAGAAGGTGAAGTTGTTGGTATTATTGGTAAAAATGGGAGTGGGAAAACTACTTTAGCAGAAGTTATTTTAGGAACAAAAAGTAAGACTAGTGGAGAAATTAATTATTCAATTGAAAATTTAAGGAAAAATGCAGTTTTTCAAGAAACCAGTTTTGATGATGAAGTTAATTTAAAACATAATTATCTTTTTTACAAAAAATTGTTTGATGATCAAGGAAAAGCGAAAAATAAAATTTCTCAAGAAGATGACTTTAAAAAATATGGTCTTACCGGTTTAGAAAAACATAAATTTTCAACCCTATCTGGGGGGCAAAAACAACGTTTTAAAATTATGATTGCGATGGCAAATAATCCCCAAGTTATTCTTTTTGATGAAGTTAGTAACTCTTTGGATTTAAAAACTAAGAAATGATTTGAAGAAACTTTGGCAAGGAAAAAAACTAGCGGAGAAGCGATTATTTTTGTAATTTCTCATGATCCTGCCGAGTTAATAAAATTGTGTACAAGAATTATAAAAATCGATCAACAAGAAATTGTTTATGATCAAGAAATTTTGAAAAATAAGTTAAATGAACAAAAATTAGCGAGGTTGATGGAAGATGAAAGCTAAAGTGCCCCAAATTTTTCAACTTAGTTTCTATAAATTTATCAAAAATCCGTGATCGCTTATTTTTGGAATTGTCTTTCCAATTGTATGAACAATTATTGTCGGGGAGCTTTGAGGTAGTTCTCAAGTTTCTGATGCTAAACATATTTCGGTAATGGACTTTTTATTTCCCGCTGTAATCATGATGATGATTTTAACTTTCAGTTTGTCATCAATCCCGATTGTTTTAACATCGGATCGAATCAATAAACGGGTCAAGCAACTTTCATTAGCTAATGTTTCAAAGCACCAGTATCTTTTTGGGATTGCTTTGTTTAATTATTGTTTTTTCTTAGCAATTTTTTTAGTTTGTTGAATTATTGCTTCAAGTGCTTTTAATCTTGTTGATAGTTATCAAATGATTTTAACTGTACTGTTTTGACCAGTAATTATTTTTTCAATTCATTTTTTAATTGCGATTTTAATTAGTAATTTTTCAAAAACCAATACCACCGCAGTTTTTGCTACTTTTGTTATTCTTTACTTTTTATTACTTGTTTCTGGAGCTACCATTCCTTCTTATATCTTTGGTGATTGATTCAAATATCTGCAGTATCTTACCCCTTCTGGTTGTGGAATCTTGATCATGACTGCTTGTGCAAATGGGTTAAAACAAACAACAATGTTTCCAGCTTATCTCATTCTTGCTGGATATGGTGGGGTACTTGGTTATTTTGCATTAAAGTTTTTTTCTTGAGAATAAGCGAGTTTTTGCTGAGTTTGACTTTTATCTGCTTCAGTTAAATAGTAAAAGACTATAATAACAGTACAAATAAAAGGGCTCGTTTTAATACATAATGTTTTTTGAAATTAGGATCTTTAAAACTAAAAACTTGTGCATAAGAACCTTCTCCAATCAGTTTGAGACTAAGATATTTTGAATTATTCAATGTTTCCATTAAGATTGAATTGATTGGTTTTCAACCACATTTTACTTTTTCACCAAGTTTATCTTTTTCATATATTTCATATCCACATTGATTCAATAAAACATTTATTTTTTCCAAGTAATATTTTCAGTTCTGTTTTTCGTTTCTTACTGAGGGTGAGGGGTTAAAGGAATAGACAACGAATTCTAAAAGTTTTTCATCAGCAAAGACCTAATCCCCATTTTTATCCCAATCAGAAGGAAAACTTATTGTATGTCTAAAAATATCATCATATGCATTTTTTCCTCTGTACATTCCCTTCATTTCTTTTAATGGGTATAACTCATTCAAAAAATGAATTAATTCTCCTTTTCCGAAATAGTTAAAATCGCGAGGATATCAATCCCCGTTTCCTTTAAGAAGATTAATAATCTCCCTTTTGTAATCTCTATCAATTTGTTTCATTTTACTACACCTGTATGTTCACCTTTATCTAGAGTATCTATCTATTCAAATAGCCATGAAGATTTCCCTCTCCATAATACAAAAAACTAAGTAAAGTGAAAGAGTCAAATAGGTTAATTTTTATGATTGGTATAAAAAACCAGAAAGTTAATCCTTTCTGGTTTTAAGTTTAATTTAAATGATTATTTAATTAAACGGTTGTATCATTCAACGACTAAAGCTTCGTTAATTTCTTGGTTTAATTCTTGTCTTTGTGGTAAACGAACAAAAGTTCCTTTGAAAGCTGACTTTTCAACTTTAACAAATTCTACAGTTGCTTCGTTGTTTTGTAAAGCTTCAATGATTTTGTCATTTTTTTGCATTGATGCTTTGATTTCAACAACATCATCCGGTTTTAATTGATATGAAGGAATATCAATTTTCTTTCCGTTAACTAAAACATGACCATGGTTAACTAGTTGACGTGCACCACTACGAGTCATTGCAAATCCTAAACGGAAAACAATGTTGTCTAATCTTGATTCTAGTAAACCAAGGAAGTTTTCCCCTAAGATTCCTTCACGAACTTTTTTAGCTTTTGAGAAAGTATTTCTAAATTGACGTTCGCTCAATCCGTACATGAATTTTACTTTTTGTTTTTCTTGCAATTGTGATCCATAACCACTTAGTTTGCTGCGACGAGCACCGTGTTGTCCAGGAGCACTACTACGTTTTTTCCCTTTAGAAAATTCTTTCCCGTTTTCAAGAATTGAAAAACCATAACGACGAGACTTTTTGAATGTTGAACCTGTATATCTTGACATGTCCAAAATCTCCCTTTATTAATTTTTTAATGGTTATCAAAATAATCTTTAACAAATCCTATCAATGAGAGTCTTATCATTCGCTTTTACTGCTAAAAGTTACGACTAATTAAAATATAAGACAGATCAAGAGATATATTTATCTGCAGTATTATCAAAATAACTCCTTAATTATACCAAGTTATTTTTGATTTCTAATCTTGGTTTTCACGATATTATTTCTTTTTTGGTTGAAAAATAGGTTGTTTTAACCAAAAGAACTTGGTTTTTCTATTATTTCATTTTGGTATAATTAATAGAAAGATAAAAAAGGATTATAATAAGTTGTTTTTAGCTAATAGTAGAAATTTAGTCACGAATTTAAGCACTGATCACATCATTGCTTTAACTTTTTTTTGTTTTTTTCTTTTGAGTTTAATTGTTGCGACCATTTTGTTTTTTATTTATCGCCAACAAGTAAAAAAAGCTTATGCTATTGATCAGTTAATTGAAATTATTTATCGTCATCCTGCTTATAAAATGTTGTTATGATTTAACGAAGTTAATCATCAAAACCAGAATAACTTCGAAATTGAGTTTAAGGCGGCTTCTGGTGAATATCTTAATTTGTTATTTAACCAAACCTCATCGCTAATTGAAGAGTTTGTTGAGCTCACTGCTGATAGTTCTGCTTTTAGTTTACGGATTAAAAATCGGAAAAAAACTAAAGAGTTGAAGGAAAATCTTGGTTTAATCAAAGCAAAATTAGACGCTTTAAGTCACGGTATTAATACCTTTTTCAAATTAGAAGCCAACCTAAGAGATGATGCAATTATTTTGCATGAGCAAATTAATCTTTTAGAACAAATGTATCAACATAATCTTGAAACTCACGGGCAAAACTTGAACTTGGATCAAGATGTTTTCCAAACAAAACTGACTGATCTCTATCACCAATTAACAACTTTTGAAATGTTGATCAAAACTGGGGGTTATTTAAATGCTCAAACAACATTGAAAAAACTTAGTTTAGCAATTAACAAGTTATCTTTTTTAGTAAGTGAATATCCAGTAGTTAATCAATATTTGAAATTTGATTTAGAAAGTTCTTGGAACCAAATTATTAATGAAAATAATTTTAGTAATAACCAAGAAATTAAGTCACGGGTTTTAGTTTTAAAAGAGAATGTTGAAAATTTGATTAATGAGGCTAATTTAGATTTAGAGCAATTAGAAATTCGTGTTGCTAAAACCAAAATTGATGAAGTGATTGATTTAATTGTTAAGTATAAGAAAACATTGGCATACGAAGAAAAAATCAAGGTTTATTTAACTGATCATTTGGATGAATTTAATGACTTGGTGCAACAAATTGAGTTGATTTTAGCAGAATTTAAAAGTGATGATAAAAAACGTGGTTTGAATTCACGAAAAAGTTTTTTAGGCTCACTTAATAAGATTGAGGCAATTCTTGCTAAAGTTGATTCAGGAACAAATTATTTAAAAATGAAGAATTCTTTACAAGTTCAACTCGAAGTGTTGAGTGAAAATCTTGTTGTGCTAGAACAATCTAAACCAAACTTTGCCAAAATCGAAGAAGATTACCGTCAGTATTTGGATTTAAATTTTGAAGCCAAACATTTAATTCGTAGTGTTGAGTTACTTATCAAAGAAGGTGAATGATTACCTTCGGTTCAAAAGAAACGTTATCAACAAGAATTGAATTTGTTAAAAGAATTTCTGGTTAAAAAAGAATATTTAAGTTTGGAAGAGTATCAACAAAATATCACTAATGAAAGTTTGAGAAAAGAATTAAATAGTAGTTTATCAGATTTATTAATTAAGCTGATAACGCTTGGTTCTGAGATAAAATATAGACATCAGCTTTACCGAATTGCTTCAGCAATTATTCCCCTAGTTGATGCTAATGTGGAGAAAAAAGAAGTTGATGAGATGAAGACTAAGATTGTTGAGTGGTATGGGCAAAAAAACTACCAAGCAATCGTAGCAGAATTCATTGAGAAGAAAAATTTATTTTAAGAGAGAATTGGGAAAACAAGTTATGAAAAGGGTTTTAGTGCGTTATGGAGAATTAACTTTAAAGGGAGGGAACCGTCAACAGTTTATTACTAAACTAATCCAAAACATTAAATTTCGGTTGAAACCTTATCAAGAAAAAACCACTTTGATTAGAGACCATAACTCATTAATTATCGAAGTAGCAGATGATTTTTTAGAGCGATTAATTAGTGATTTACAAACTGTTTTTGGAATTTATTCTTTATCTGTGATTGAAAAAAGTACTTGAGATTTAAAAGACTTACAAGCTCAAGTGTTGAAAATTGTTGAAACAAATCTTCATCAAGCACAAACCTTTAAATTAGAAGTAAAGCGTATTGATAAGACTTACCCCTTAACTTCAACTGAAATCAAACAGTTTTTAGCACCATTAGTTTTGCAAACAACTACTTTAAAAGTCGATGTTCACCACCCTGATTTAAAGGTTGAAGTGGTGGTAAAAAAAGATCAGATTGATATTTTTTGTTCGCGAATTAAGGCTTTAAAGGGGCTCCCAGTAGGAGTATCAGGGAAAGGTTTATCCTTGTTAAGTGGAGGAATTGATTCCCCGGTTGCAAGTTTTTTAACGATGAAAAGAGGAATGCAAGTAGACTTTATTCACTTTATGACTCCTCCTCATACCTCACCAGAAGCTTTAGATAAAGTCTTTAAACTAGCGAGTCAAATTGCCAAATATAATTATCAAAGTTTTAATTTATATGTGGTCGATTTTGCTAAAATGCTCCAAGAATTAAACCATATCCCCGACCAAAGTTATAAGATTAACATTATGCGGAGAATGTTTGTGCGCATTGCTAATAAACTTGCTGTTAGTGAAGGTCATCAAGCTTTGATTACTGGTGAAAGTTTAGGTCAAGTTGCAAGTCAGACAATTGAATCGATAACAACAGTAAATCTGGTGTCAGATTTACCAATCCTTAGACCAGTGATTATGAATGATAAAGAAGATATTATTAAAATTGCGAAAAGAATTAATACTTATGAGATTTCAATTTTACCTTTTGATGATGTTTGTTCAATGTTTGTTCCAACCAATCCTGTGACTAAACCTCGAGTTTGATTGGCTGAAAAACAAGAAGCATCATTGATGTGAGAACCGATTTTAGACTATATCATGGCATCAGAAATTCAAAAGTTTCACTATCACGAGGGCGAGTTTAGTCAAGTGGTGTTTAATCAAGCATAAATTTAGAAGGAAAACGATTATGAAGTATTATCCTCAGTTAAATATTCAGACTGCTTATAATTTTCAAGAATCATTAATCACTGTTGATGATTATTTGGCCTTTGCTGTTAAACATCACTTTCCTTATGCTTTTTATGCTGATTGTGGTGTGATGTATGGAGCTGCAGAATTTTATGATAAGTTTAGCGCTGCTGGGATCAAACCAGTCATTGGCTTAACTTATGAAGATAATCTTCATGACCAAAAAGTTACCTTTAACCTTTATGCTAAAAACCATCAAGGTTATAAAAACCTTTGTTATCTTGCTTCAGAGTTGCAAATAAGCAATCTTGATCTAGGAGCTTTTTTCAAGTTTGCTTGCACTTATTTTGATAATAACCTAGTTTATGTTGTTAGTTTTGAAAAAAACGATGATGTGCAACTACTAGAAGAATTATTAGTCAGAATTGATGAAACAAACCTCTTTTTTGGAATTAATCATCCTCTTGTTGATGATTTTCAAACCAAAAATAATGTTGTTGCTAATAAAAGAATTGCTTATCTTAATTCTGATGATGCTAAGGTTTATTGTACTTTATTAGCAATCAAAGAAAATAAAACAATTACCCAGATTGGTGCGACTTCTGAACTTCATTATCCTAGTTATGAAGTTGATGTTGAACGTTTAAACCAAATGAATTTGGAAAAAATTGTTGCAATGGTTGATTTTGATTTGTTTGTTCAACCTCAAAACCATTTAATCGAATTTAAAACTCCCAACAATATCCCTCAATCCCAATTTCTTCGTCAAGTCAGTTTAGATTCTTTGGTTTCATACCTTCGGATTTATAAAGTTGCAAAAACTGATCATCAAAAGTATTATGACCGGTTAGATTCAGAATTAAAAATTATTGAAGAAATGGGTTTTGCCAACTACTTTTTAATTGTAAGAGATTATGTGTGGTTTGCTAAAAGTCGTCAAATTATGGTTGGTCCAGGACGAGGAAGTGCGGCTGGTTCGCTTGTAGCTTTTTTGTTAAGAATTACTACAGTTGATCCGTTAAAGTACAACCTAGTTTTTGAACGATTTTTAAATCCTGAACGAAAAACAATGCCAGATATTGATTTAGACTTTCAAGATGATCGTCGTGAAGAAGTGATTGAATATCTGGTTGAAAAGTATGGTACCTATCATGTTGCTAGTATCATCACTTACCAAACTATTGGGGCAAAGTCAGCGTTAAGAGATGTTATTCGTGCTTTTGATAAACCAGTAGAATTTGCCAATAAGTTAACTCGTTTAATTCCGTTCCAATTTCAAAGTGATTTACAAGGAGCAATCGCTCATTCTAAGGCTTTAAAAATTTATGCTGAAGATAACCCAGAAATTTTCACAACTGCTTTAAGATTAATTGGTTTGCCCCGCCAAACAGGCACTCATGCAGCAGGAATAATTTTGTGCCAAGATGATTTGCGTGATGTTTTGCCAGTTCGAACTGGTTATGATGGAATCGTGCAAACCCAGTTTGACATGAACTATCTTGAAGGTTTGGGTTTAATCAAAATGGATTTATTAGGATTAAGAAATTTAACTACACTCCAAGAAATTAAAGAAAACGTTGTTCGCAGCGAGGGGGTTAATTTAAACTTTGATAAGTTAGATTTAAATGATCAAAAGGTTTATCAATTATTACAAAGTGGGAAAACTTCGGGAATTTTTCAATTAGAATCACCAGGGATGACCAAGTTGCTAATGCAGATGCGACCCACAAAAATTGATGATATTTCTGCAACTTCAGCACTTTTCCGTCCCGGGCCATCATCAATGATTCCAGAATATCTTAAACGTCGAGAATCAAAGAAAAAGCTTAATAGTTATATTATTGATCCTTCTTTGACTAATATTCTTGCTTCAACTTATGGAATTATTCTCTACCAAGAACAGGTCTTACAAGTTTTGCAAGCAGTCAGTGGTTTTAGTTTAGGAAAAGCAGATTTAGTTCGTAGAGCTATGAGCAAAAAGAATGCCAATTACATGGCCATAGTAAAACCAGAATTTATTAGTCAGGCTTTGAATAATGGTTATAGTCAAAGTAAAGCCACCGAAATTTGAACCTGAATTGCTGATTTTGCTAGTTATGGTTTTAATAAGTCTCATTCGATTGCTTATTCTTATATTTCTTATTGATTAGCGTGGTTAAAAACTTATTATCCTGAACAGTTTTATGTTTCTTTATTTAATGCTAGTGTGGGAAATTCTCCTAAAGTTGCTGCTTATATCAAAGAAATTGATGGTTATGGCATTGATTTTAAAGGACCAAGTATTCGGAATGTTAATCAGAAGTATGTTGCCTATAATAAGATGATTCTTGCCCCGTTAACAATTATTAAAGGAATTGGTCCTGAATTTTTAAGAAAGTTGCAAGAACTTTGAAAGACTAACAAAACGATTTTTGATGATTTTTGCTTACTAATTGCTAATTTAATTGATAAGGGGATGAGTAAAAGTTTGTTTGAAGCTTTAATTTGAGCAGGAGCTTTTGACTTTTATCGTTTTGACCGCTTTTTATTAGTAGAAAACATTGATCTTCTGTATAATTTTGCTTTGTCAAACCAAAATAAAGTAACAATTGATCCATTAACGATTCCTGAATTAACTACAATCAAAGAATCTGAAAAGAAACTTCTTGCGCAAAAAGAACTTGAGTATCTTGGCTTTTATTTAGGAAACAATCCCTTTACTACTAAACGAAAAGAGTATAGTAGTTATAATGTTTTAACTTTGGCTCAGATCAAAGAACAACACCAAAAAGGCTTTGTGATTGCTAGTGTGGATGCAATTCGAACCAAACGGGATAAAAACAACCACCTAATGGCTTTTTTAGACCTTAGTGATGATAGTGGTACTTTAAAAGCAACGATGTTTAGTTCTCAGTATGAAAAGCAAGCAGATTACTTACATCCAGGAGTAGTGATTCTGGTGAAAGTTGTTGTTCAAGAATACAATAATCAACTTGGTGCAATTGTAGAAAATATTGGTGAATATTTAAATTAAAGGAGAAAAACAATGAGTAAAAATGAAAAGAAAATTTTATTAGTTGATGGGAACGCTTTAATTTTTCGTGCTTATTATGCAACTGCTTATAAAGGGGGTAACTTATTAAAAACCACAACTGGAATTTATACTAATGCCGTGTTTTCGTTTGTTAATATGTTAACTTCGTTGATTGAACGCAACAATTATTATGATGTTAAAGTTGCTTTTGATAAGGGGAAACATACTTTTCGTCACGACCAGTTGGTTGATTATAAAGCAGGAAGACAAAAGACTCCTGATGAATTAATTCAACAATTTCCTATTGCTCGTGAATTTTTAAAAGCTGCTAACATTGATTATTTTGAAATGGATGATTATGAGGCTGATGACTTAATTGGTAGTATGGCTAACCAAATTTATCACGAGAAAGAAAGATATCTTATTGAAATTCTTTCTAGTGATAAGGATTTATTTCAATTAATCAATGACCGTACTTTTGTTTTAGTTCCTCATTCAGGAACCAGTGATCTTGAGGTTTTTGACAGGCAAGCATTACAAGAAAAGTGAAGTTGTACTCCTGAACAAGTCCCGGATTTAAAGGGGATTATGGGCGATCGTTCAGATAATTTAAAAGGAGTTGCTGGCATTGGTGAAATTCGTGCTAAAAAACTAATTCATGAATATGGGAGTCTGGAAAGTATTTATGTTCATATCGATGAAATTAAAGGTAAAACTCAAGAAAAATTAATCAATGATAAAGATAGTGCTTTTTTATGTCGTGATATTGCTACGATTGAAAGGAACATTTATATTGAAGGTTTTCAAGTTCACAAACTCAACTTAACAATTAACCCCTTAATTGATTTTTTGAATAAATATGAGATGAAAAGTATTGTTCGTAATTTAACTAATACTGCTGATCGGATTAATCAAGAATTAGTTATTGAGTACGAATTGATTGACCAATGGTCTAGTGATTTTAATGTTGACAACACCAGTATTTTTGTAGAAAGTTTGGATAGTAATTATCATGATGGCCAAATAATTGGTATTGGAATCAGTAACACCAAGGGTAATTTCTTCTTAAACTTTTTTAATGATAATCAGCTTGATTTATTTTCTTTAACATCAGAGCAAAAGGTTAATTATGATCAAGAGTTCGACCAGTTCTTGCAGTCAAACTTGTCAAAAGAAACTTATGATGTGAAGAGAACTTTAGTTTTATTAGAAAACATGGGTTATCATCCCAATTATGAAAGTTTTAATTATGACATGATGAGTGCTTGTTATTTACTTGACCCAAACATCACTTCTACTTTTAGTAATCATTTGGGAATGGTTTCACCAGATTTAAGTATTGATCAAGATGATCTGTTTTATGGTAAGGGGATGAAAAAAACTAGTGAAATTGAACTTAATAAAAAGGGTGATTTCATCGTTAAAAAGGCAGTTTATCTACAAAAGGTTAAACCCTTAGTATTAGAAAAGTTACAAAGCAACCACCAACTAGATTTATTAAAAGAAATTGATTATCCTTTGGGGTTTGTTCTTTTAAGAATGGAGAAGCACGGTGTTTTAATTGATCAAGACCAACTAAATGAACAGATTAAATTTGCACAAAGACGAGTTAAGGAAATTGAACTTGAAATTCGGGAAATTTTGGGTGATACAATTACTGCTGACTTTAATCTTGCCAGTCCTAAACAAGTTGGAGAATTGCTCTATGATACTTTAAAACTAACCAATAAGAAAAAGCGGAGCACAAACAGAGAAGCTTTAGAAGAACTTTTAGCTGAACACGCGGTTGTGGGTCATATTTTAGAATATCGCAAGTGAACGAAGTTAGAATCAACTTATTTGAGTGGATTTGTGAAATATATTCATGATGATGGTCGGGTTTATACAATTTTTAACCAAACTTTAACTACTACAGGAAGATTGAGTAGCATCGAACCAAACTTGCAAAACATTTCTATTAGAGAACCAGAACAAAGACAGGTGCGGAAGATTTTTATAGTTGATGAAGGTTACACTTTTTATAGTTATGACTATTCGCAAATTGAATTAAGGGTTCTAGCACAAATGGCACACGAAGAACATATGTTAGAAATTTTTGCTAAAAATGGTGATATCCACGCTGAATCAGCTAGTCGAATTTTTCATGTTGAACAAGATGTGGTGGATAAAGAGATGCGTCGGGTAGCGAAAGTTTTTAACTTTGGTATTATTTATGGATTAAGTGCGTTTGGTTTGAGTAAAGATTTAAGAATTAGTTACAAACAAGCTCAAGAATTGATTGATCGTTATTATGAGGTTTTTCCTGCAATTAAAACCTTTAAAGATAAAACCCTTGCTTTTGCCAACCAGTATGGTTATGTTGAAACAATGTCAAGGCGTCGGCGTTATCTGCCAGAATTAAAATCAGGAGTGCGCTTTCAAAAAGAATTTGGTGAACGAGCTGCAGTAAACATGCCAATTCAAGGTACGGCTGCTGATTTATTAAAAATTGCCATGATTAATATTGACCGCGAGTTTCAAGAAGCGAAGTTAACTTCGTTTATGAGTTGTCAAATTCATGATGAGATTATTTTTTCTTTGAAAAACGAAGAAATTAACCAGGCTAAGCAAATTATTACTAAACATATGGATGAAGCTTTTATAAAGTTAAAATCCATCTTTTGTCCTGAAGAAGTAATTGAGGTGAAATTGGCCACTTCACAATCAAGTGGGAAAAACTGATACGAATTAAAATAAGAGAAGAGGAAAATTAATGCCAGAACTACCAGAAGTCAGAGTGGTTGTGAACTACTTAAATCAAAATGTTAAAGGGAAAGTGATTAGTGCTGTGAGAGTTTTTTATAATCGGTTGCTAGTGGAAACATCAGTCCTTGATTTGAAAGATAAACTTGTTAATCAGCAAATTGAAGGAGTCGATGCTTATGGTAAGTACATTATTTTTCATTTAACCAATTATGAAATGATTTCTCATTTACGAATGGAAGGAAAATGAATTTTTGAATCTGATAACTTTTTTAGTTATCCCCAAGATTTAGTTGAAGCTGAAATTGAATTCGAACATGAAGCAAAGGTTTTACGTTATTATGATTTTCGACGTTTTGGCACCTTGCAATTGGTTGCTAAAAACCAATGAAAAACTTTACCTGCGATTGCTAAATTAGGATATGAACCATTTGATAAAGGTGCTTCTGCTGATTATTTATTCAATAAAGTTCACAGTTCTTCAAGAGCTATTAAAACCTTGCTTTTGGACCAAACTATTCTTTTGGGTTTGGGGAACATTTATGTGAATGAAGTTCTTTTTCAGGCAAAAATTCACCCTTTAGAAAGTGGGAAAAACCTAACTTTGCAAGATTGTGCCTTGATTTTACAAGTAAGTAAAGAGATTCTTGGCAAATCAATTGAAGAGGGAGGCACGACAATCCATTCTTTTATGGTGGGTAATCATCAAAGTGGTCATTATCAAAAGTATCTCCAAGTCCATGGTCGGGAAAATCTTCCTTGTTTTGTTTGTGGTACTAAAATTAAGAAAATTAATGTTAATGGTCGCGGCACTTATTATTGTTCTTGGTGCCAAAAATTAAAAAAGATTTAAAAGTGGAAATGTGGAAAACTCTCATTTCCTTTTTAATTGCAAAGCATTATTTTTCTTCTAAAAATTGGTTGGGAAAAATTGCTAAAACCTTGTTTAAAAAAAGTTAAAAAAGATTATGATTAGAATGCGAGGTGAATCACTTATATGGGAAGTTATAAGTACAAAGTGGTTTCACATTCTCCTATCAGTGATCTTGATCGTAAAACCCTGATTAATCTCTATCAACCCATAGTTGGATCAGAGGCTTGTGCGATTTATTTAACTTTGGTCGAAGAAAGTGAAATCATGTCCAAGTTGAACAACTTAACGTTTGAAAATAGTCGTTTAACAGTGATTTTAGGCGCTTTGGACCAAGAAATCGAAAATGGATTTAAACGTTTAGAAGAAATCGGTCTTTTAAAAAGAACCTATACAAAACTTAAAAACTTATATGTTTTGCAAATCATAAAACCTCTTGCTGCTAATCAGTTCTTTGGTGATGTTTTCTATGACAAGATGTTAAAAAATCACTTAGATGAAGAGAATTACGAGATTTTAAAGTTCCATTGTCAAGGAGCAGATAAAACAACAATCAGTACAATCAGTAATGATGATTTTGATAGAGAAAAAAGTGCTGCAATCTTTGGTGAGTTTTTTTCTCCATCAACAGGAGAAATCCAGAAAATGATTGGGGATAACTCTCAAAAAATGGTTAATAATCTTTCTTTAGTTGCTGAGCAAAATCTTGATTTAGGAACTTTGCAAGTTGCTCTTGCGCAAAAGGGTATTGTTCCAAGTTGCTTGACTTCTGAGATTATTGATTTTTTAATTGATAATCAACCTAGTTGTAGTTTAGATGACCAAGAAATTATTAATTTGTTGGTTCAAACCTACGATCAAAACTTAAAGAAAATCAATTTCAATGTTTTTAAAGTGCTTTTTCAAAGAGAACTTTTGGTGATTAAATCAGCAACTATCACTCCTTCGCAACAAAAAGCAAAAGAAATGAATCTTTTTGAAAGTTATGATTATGCTACTGCGTTGTTGTCTAAAGAACCTGGGTTTAATATCAAAAAAATTATTGACATCTTAAGTGGTGAATACCACTTATCTAATGGTGTAGTGAATTGCTTGTTAGATTTTTCTTATTATAAAAATAATGGAAAAATTGTTGGTGAATATTTATTTAAAATTGCTAAAACTTTAAATAAAAAACACATCAGTAATACTTTAGAAACAATGAGTTATTTGAAGCAAGCGGTTAAATATAGTTGTCAGAGTTCTTTAGCTAGTTTTCACTCTACTTTAACCCCATCTTCTTTGAATAAGAGTAGTAAAATATTAAAAATGCCAGATTTAAGTTGAATGAATAGTCAAAAAAATAATCGTGACGAACATACTAAATTAGATGATCTCGACCTTCAACTAGCAACTTTAGATTTAATCTTTTAAAATGAAAATAGTAGATAGAGAGAAATGTTGATGGAAATTGATCGTTTAGAAAACCAAACTTTAGTTAATAAATTAGTTAAAACTCATCAAGTTTCTGAGCAAACGCTTGAACTTTATCACTCTGCTATTAATTGGTATGTAAATAATCATTTTGATTGTCAAAACCCAGAAAACTTTCCTTCATGTCAACAAAGTCAGAAGGGTTATAAGGCCTCGTTGAAATACGAAAATAACCAGTTTTACAAAGGATTTGTTCCTTGTGAACACTTAGTTTACCAACAAAATAGACAAAACTTTTTGAACCGTTTTTTGTTAACTGATTTTGACCCCTTGCAACAAGAACAGGTTTTTTATAAGACAAATGAGCAAAACTTAAAGTTTTTTGCTTTGAATTATGATGATTCTAAAAGTCAGGAAATTATTCAAACCCGAATTAATTCAAAAGAAGAATTTTTATTAAAACAACAAGTGGTTGCCTATTATCAGGATGTTTTGGCAAATAAAAAACGTTATGGAATTTATTTGTGAGGAAGTTTGGGTTTAGGTAAGACTACTTTATTTCGGTTTTTAGCAATTGATGCAGCAAAAAACCACAAAAAAACCATTGCTTTTTATAGCGTTTCTAATCTTGCAAATTTATTAAAAGGATCTTTTAATAATCACGTTGAAAGTAGTAAAAAAATTCTTGAACAGTTACAAATTGCTGATTTTCTCTTTCTTGATGATATCGGAGGGGAACCTGCTAGTGAATGATTGAGAGATGATGTTTTGTTTACGGTTTTAAACTATCGAATGACTCACGAAAAGACTACTTTTTTTACTTCTAATTTTTCAATTGACCGGTTAAGAAAAAATTATCAAGCTAAAATTGGTAAAACTTATCCAGGGTCAAAAGAAGATAACGAACTGAAAAATGAACGTTTCATCGAACGAATTAATGTTTTAGCTAAAGAGATTGAATTGATTGGTACTAATCACCGAATAAAATAATGTTTCTTAACTATAATATTTTTATTCATTAACGTGGGTATTTCATTTCCTTTTGTCGTTTTTCTATAACAAAAGTAATAAAATCAAATGAGGTGATTAGAAAATGAAAATTGGTATTTTTTCTCCTTCAACTTCGGTTGTTTCAAAGTGCCCTAATCGTGTAAATAGAGCACTAGAATATCTTAGATCGCAAGGCAATGAGCTTGTTTTAGGTGAGTTGTTTTTTAACGATGAAGGTTATCGAACTGGTTCTATAAAACAGAGAGCTGCAGAAATTAATAATTTGTTAAAAGATGAAGATTTGGATGTGTTGATGTCTTCAATTGGCGGGTTTGATACCAATTCAATCCTCCCCCATCTTGATTATGAATTATTAGAAAACAGAAAAAGGAACCTAGTTATCTGCGGTTTTTCTGATATTACTGTTTTATTACTTGGTGCGATGAATAGAATTAAGAGTTCTAAAATTCGTTTTTTGTATGGTCCTGCTTTGATTCCTAGTTTTGGTGATATAGAGCCAGAATTTAAGTCAATAACATATAATTCCCTTCTTGACTGTGTTTTAAGTTCAAAAAAACATATTTATAATGTTCCAGGTTCATGGACTGATGATTGAAAAAATTGAGAAGACTTTGAACAGCCTAAACAGATTTTTAGTCAGTCCTCGTGGAAATATGAATTTTTCAAGTCGTCTCATCCGATTAAAGGACGCTTGATTGGTGGTAATGTCAATGCAATGCTGGGAACCTTTGGTTCAGAGTACGGTTTAAAAATCCAACCAGGTGATGTTTTGTTGTTAGAAGATAGTTGCAAGAATGCTGAGGTTGTGGAGAAGAACTTTAGCGCTTGTTTATTGAACGGAATTTTTGATCAAGTATCTGCCATTATCTTGGGAAAATATGAAAAATTTGATGATCAAGGAACTGGTGTTAAACCAATTGAAATTCTTCGAGAAATTTTAGATGAAGCTAAAAAAGAGATTCCCATTGTGTATGATGTTGATTTTTCACATACCAAACCGATGTTAGTTGTTGAATTAAATAAGCCAATTATAATTGATGGTAAAAAACAAAGAATTATTAAACCTAATCCATAGTTCTTGCAATTCGACGTAGGGAGAGGAGGTGTGAGTTATGTTTGTTGGTTTAATGATGAATTAATCAGTAGAGTAAAACAGTCTAGTTTTTATAACTAGACTGTTTTTAAGGAGGAGCAATGGAAAAATATAAATTAGCCAAAACATTTATGGTATTTAAGGCAAAAGAATTTGTTGTTTTAAACAAAGGAACTAATCAAAAAATAATAAGCAACAATCAATGAGAAAAGAACAAATCGATTTTTAATTATTTATTGAACACAACATTTTTTTCTAAAAATGAATTAAAAAAAGAAATGCATCGCTTATCAATAGATGAAGATATGCAAGATTATATTTTGAACGGTTCAATTATAATCGATGATTGTTTTGATGAAGAAGACTTATTGAGTAGAAGTGAGTTAATGCTAAATTATCATGTAGGAACTGGTGATTACAAAAGTCTTTTAAATAAAATAGAGTCTTTTAATTTTTTTATTGTCGGGTGTGGCGGAATCGGAAACGCGATTAGTTATGCCTTGGCTTCTATTGGAGCTAAAAATTTTGTTTTGTTTGACAAAGATATTATCGAAGACACAAATCTAAATCGACAGTTTATTTTTTCAAAAAAAGACGCAGGAAAATTAAAAACAAAGGTACTAAAATCAGGATTAATCGATCGGTTTGATAATCTGAAAATTGAAACAAATGAAGATTATTCTGGTACAGAATCCTTGTTTTTAATAGAAAAAATTCGTAGTATGAATTTCCAAAAAACGATATTAATTCTATCTGCTGATGAAAAAGAAATTGTTGAAGAAATCAATGAATTAACAATCAAATTCAAAATACCGATGTTGAATGTGGGTTATTTTAACGATATTTCTACTATTGGTCCATTTTTTATTCCCTGAATAGAGAATAGTGCTTGCATTTTTTGTAATAAAGACAATGTTATCAGCAGTGACAATTCAACTTTAGAAGATTCGATTAATTCTTATTGCAATAAGGCTCCATCTTGATATTTAAACAATGCCTTAGCAGTTAGTTTGTCAATTCCAGATATTATAAAATTTATCGAAGGCAATTACTTTGCAATCAAGAGTGCTAATAAGAGAGTTGGAATTAATAACTGAGATTTGTCGCTACAAGAAGTATCCTTTCCAAGAAATTTAGAACACAGTCATGGTTAAAAACCGATAATGTAAAAAACAAACCTCTCTTGGTTTAAAGAAAGGTTTGTTTTTCATTTTTTCAAGATCAACACTAGGTTGAATAGAGGTTGATAATGATGATAACTTTGAGTTAGTTTTCTGATGATAATTAGTTAGTAATTTGGGGAAAATCTTTGAGTATTTAATGTTCTTATATTATAATAAGCTTATGAATTATTAACGAAAGAAGGAACATATTATATATGGCAAAAAAAGTCGCAATTAACGGTTTTGGAAGAATTGGTCGTTTAGCTTTCAGAAAATTGTGAGACAACAAAGATGTTGAAATTGTTGCAGTTAACGATTTGACTGATCCAAAAACCTTGGCTTACTTGTTAGAGCATGATTCAGCACACGGATGATTCCACAAAGGTGAAATTAGTGCTAAAGACGGGGCAATTATTGTTGATGGTAAAGAAGTAAAAATCTTTGCTGAAAAAGATGCTGCTAACTTAAAATGAAGCGATTTGGGTGTTGACTTAGTAATTGAATCAACTGGATTCTACACTGATAAAGAAAAGGCAAAAGCGCACTTGACTGCAGGAGCAAAGAAAGTTTTAATTTCTGCACCTGCTAAAGGGGATTTAAAAACTATTGTTTATGGAGTAAATGAAAAAGATATTTCTCCCGAAGATGACATCATCTCTGCAGCTTCATGTACTACTAATTGTTTAACTCCCTTAGCATTTGTTTTAAACGAAAAATTTGGAGTAAAACAAGGGTTGATGACTACTGTACACGCAGTTACTAACGATCAAAGATTACTAGATTTACCACACAGTGACTTACGTCGTGGACGTGCTGCTGCTTGAAACATTATTCCAACTACTTCTGGAGCAGCAGTAGCTGTTGGTAAAGCTCTACCAGAATTGAACGGAAGAATGGATGGATTTGCATTAAGAGTGCCAGTAATCACTGGATCAATTACTGATTTAACTGTGGAATTAAACAAAAATACTAGTGTTGAAGAAATTAATGCTGCAATTAAAGAAGCAGTAAGTTCAAATAAAGCTTTAGGAGAAGCAATGTCTTATAATGAAGAACAAATTGTTTCTGCTGATATTGTTGGAGAATCACATGGTTCAATCTTTGATGCTACTTTAACTAAGGTAATTGAAAATGATGGTACTCAATTGGTAAAAGTATTTGCTTGATATGACAACGAAAGTTCATATACTTCACAATTTGTGAGAACTGCACTTCACGTTTTATCATTATAATCGTCAAGACAATCTTTATAATAACAAACAACCGCATTAAGGGTTGTTTTTTTGTCGATAAAGGTTTTAATCTGAATATCTAAATTGCTAAAAACGAGTTAGAATAGAATTATACTAGTTAATAAGAAAGAGGAAACTAATTATGGATTACAATAAGAAAAAAACCATTAAAGATCTTGATGTTGCTAATAAAAAAGTCTTGGTCAGAGTTGATTTCAATGTTCCTTTAGATAAACAGGGAAATATTACTGATGATAACCGAATTACTGCTGCGTTACCAACGATTAAATACTTGGTAGAAAATCAAGCGAAGGTTATTTTATTCTCTCACTTAAGTCGAATTAAAAGTGAAGCAGATAAACAAACTAAAACTTTAAAACCAATTGCAAAACGTTTAGAAGAATTGATGAAACAAAAAGTGGTTTTTGTTCCTGTAACTGAAGGTGAAGAGTTAGAAACAGCGGTTAATAAATTAAATTCAGGTGAAATTCTTTTAGTAGAAAACACTCGTTTTGAAGATGTTGTTAATGGCGAAGTTGTGAAGCGAGAATCAAAAAATGATTCATCACTTGGTAAGTATTGAGCGGGATTAGGGGATTTATTCATTAACGATGCGTTTGGAACTGCCCATCGTGCTCATGCTTCAAATGTTGGAATTGCAGCTAATATTGCTCAGTCAGGAATTGGTTTCTTAGTAGAAGCAGAGTTGGCTAATTTGAGCAAGGGAATTGATAACCCTGCTACTCCTTTTGTGGCGATTTTAGGAGGAGCGAAAGTTTCTGATAAAATCGGGGTAATTGATAACCTTTTAAACAAGGTTGATAAAATCTTGATTGGTGGAGGAATGGCTTATACTTTCTTTGCAGCTCAGGGTCATAAGGTAGGTAAATCTTTATTAGAAGAAGATAAAATTGAAGATGCTAAACATTACCTAGAAATTGGTAAAGGAAAAATTATTCTTCCTATTGATTCTGCTAATGCACCAAGTTTTGAAGATGTCGTTCCAACCTTTTCTGATACAAGCAACGATATGCCAACAGATGTCATGGGTTTAGATATTGGACCAAAAACAATTGAACTCTTTAAAAAAGAACTAACAGGGGCAAAAACTGTAGTGTGAAATGGGCCAATGGGAGTAACTGAATTTAAGAACTTTGAAAAAGGAACTTTAGAAGTTGGTCAGACAATTGCTAATTTAGATGGTGCGTTCACTTTAATTGGTGGAGGAGACTCTGCTGCAGCTGCAAAAAAACTTGGTTTGGCTGATAAATTCTCTTGAATTTCTACTGGAGGGGGAGCTTCTTTGGAATACATGGAAGGTAAAGCATTACCAGGAATCGAAGCGATCCAAGATAAATAGAGAAAATGATAGGACTTTGGTCCTATTTTTTCAATTAGAGTTAGGTTTGGCAATTGTTAATTTATAATTAAAACGATGAAAAAGTTTAATTGAAAAAAGCAAGTTCCTCCTAATCTTTCTAAATTGCTGCACCAAAAAGTTGAAAGCAGTCATTGGATTACTAATTTTTGAATTATTGATGACTGGTTGTATTTAACTGATGCTAAGTTTGATGTTGAACCAAAACTTTTAGCTACAATCCCGATGGGCGATATTAACGTGAATATTTCTAAAAAAGGTGTTCTGAATGAAGATTTTTTAAAGCACCCCCACCCTTTGAACTCTTCGTTTTTAGAAGCTTCACACACAGCAATTACTACCATTAATTATTTTGATGATTATCTTTATAATGTTGTAAAGGTGAACGAAAATTATTACCTTTCGTTGATTAAGCCTAACCGTTTGAGTAGTTATATTCTGAAATTTGACCATCAGTGAGAAGAAGTTCAACAAGTGGAAACTTGAAATGATTATGTCTTGATCGGCTGTTTTCTTGATGGTTTACTTTTTCAAACTTTAACTTCAAAACAAACATATTTCTACGTGAATAATGAATTTAAAGAATTTAACTTAACCAACCTTAATCAGGTAGTTGAAGTGGAAAACGCCTATCTTTTAAGTACACTTGATTTTAAGCTTTATGTATATTGAAAAGAGACAGCTGCGTCTAATTTAATTAAACAATTTGATTCTGAATTTTTTATTAGTAGTTTTGATGCTTCTTCGTTTTTGATTTCAGTAGAACAAGAGCAGGAAACTTACTATGTCAATGGCGATGCTTATGATCACTTTAACCCTTTAACCTCACAATATTTTTATCGTTTAGCATCGTGAAAAAAGCAGTTATTGATTGGAAAACCGCTTTATCTTGATAATCATCTGCTTGATTATGATCAACCCTTAATTTTTATTAAATAGAAGGAAGTGAATGAATGTTTCAACGTTTAGGTACCCAAACTGGGGCCATTCTTATCATCTTTATTATTTTTCTTTGTGTGTTATTTTTGTTTTCAACAGTTGGTAGACTTGGTTTTTATTGGTGAGCAACTCGTCTGAAAACTAGTTTTAGTGGTCGAGAAATTTTTGACCAATTAATTGAAAAGAGTCACTTTGATCACCCTCTGATTAAGACTCAGAAGCTTGGGTTAACCAGTGCTTGTTATACTTATCATCAAAGAACTAAACAATTTTGGCTTTCTAACCGTGTTTTGGATCAAGAAAATTTATCCACCAACTTGATTGTTTGTCAAAGTGTTGTTTATGCTCAAGAAAAGACTCATCAAACCCACAACCTTTACTATTATCAATATTGAGGTTTAAACCTTTTAAACTTCTTGTTGGATGGTTTGTTTTTAGCGATGATGCTATTAACTTTTCTTCCCGGGGTTGATGGGAATCAAAAAGTGTCACTACGTTATTGGATCAGTGTTGAAGCTTTAGCAATCATTGGCTGGGTGATAATGTTAATTATTATCTTTTGGTGAATGAATGTGACGATAAAATTTAATGAAAGTGTGGAAGCGCAAATTAAGAGTTTGGGTTATCAAACTTTAACTAGTCAAATGAGCAATTATTTAAATCTTAGTGCTTATTTTCCATTTTCATTTAGAACAGTGATTTAAGTGGAAATTTTTCCAATTGCAACTGTTATTTTGAACAAAGGGCGATTTAAAAAGGTTTTTTAATCAAAACTGGGAGGTTTTGATTTGAGTGTCTTGACAAAACAGTTATAGCGACTATAACTGTTGCTAAAATTCCTTTATTATGAATATGAGTAAAATAGAGGAAAGGATTATCAACAAAGATGACAACACATGAACCCAAACAGCGAAAGGGAATCATTGAATTAATTTGTGGACCAATGTTTTCTGGAAAGACTACAGAGTTTTTAAGACGTTTACGTCGCAAAAGTTTTGCTAATCAAAAGGTTTTAATTTTTAAACCATCTTTAGATACTCGGGGCGAACAAAGCAAAGTTATGTCTCATGATGGAGAAGAATTGCCTTCTTTTGTAGTTACAGAATCTAGTCAAATTCTTGACTATGTTCACAAAGAAGATGTTGAAGATCACTGTAGGTTGGTGGTTGGGATTGATGAAGTGCAGTTTTTTGATCGAAATATTATGCAAGTAATTCTTGAGATATCAGAACAGGGAATTAACTTAATTGTTGATGGTTTAGATAAAGATTTTAAGGGTGATGCCTTTCAAAATACTGATCAATTATTAGTGGAAGCTGATTATGTTACTAAACTTCAAGCTGTGTGCACCATTTGTGGACGTGATGCTAGTTTTAGTCAGCGATTAATTAATGGAGCACCAGCAAAAAAAGATGATCCAATTGTTTTAATTGGGGCCCAAGATAGCTATCAACCCCGATGTCGTACTTGTTGAATTCGTCCCCAATAATGTCAATAAATAGGGAGTTATTTCAAGTTTAATTTAGAATTTGGGAAATAACATTGTGACTATTGGTGGGGAGGTCAGAAATCAACAAGGAGGTTTTTATGTCTGAAACAAAAATTACTGGGATTTATAATGCGGGTCCCCTTTTCTCTAGTGCTGAACAAAATCAACGTAAGTACGAGGGAAAAATGTTAGTTGAATATTTTAAAAAATATGAAATGGATAGTAGTTTAATCTTTAATCCAATCGATTTACCCCACAATGATGGTAGTGTTCGTACTAACTATGAAATTTTTATTAACGACTATAATTTAATGGAAAAAGCTAATGTCTTTATTTTTGATTTGGCTGAATATGATAGTGGTACGATGTTTGAATTGGGTTATGCAATTACTAGAGCTAAAAAACTTGGTGACGTCTTAGCAATTTATCCAGTGATTTCTGACTTTCGTGCCCAATTACGTCCAAGTGGTGATGCTATCCCGGGATGAGGAGTGAATGAAATGTTGACAGGAAGTTTTGCTGATCCAACATTAAAAGAAGTTGTCTTGGTGGTTAATTCCTTTGAAGATGCCATTAAAGATATGGAAAGTCGAAATCTCCATTAATGGCTAAACACGAAGTGGTCGGATCAAGTTTTTTAGGTCTGAGAAGCATTAAAAGTGATCTTAAAAGTCTTTCTAAACCTTTGATTTATGTAATGTTTATTTCCATGGTTATTACTACCTTTTTTGCCTTATTTAATGTTCAAGGTTATAAGGAAGGTGCAAGTTATTTTATTCCTTTAGATAAGTATAACTACGTCACTGGACCTGGTGGTCATTCAGTATTTGGAACTAGTAGTGCGGCAGGAATTTTAGTAGCAATTTTTTGAGCGTTATCAGGAGTGGCTTCTTTTACAGGAATCTTAATGGTGTTAATGATTACTGAACACAAGGAATCACAATGATTCTGAAGTATGGTTTCTAATGCCTTTTTTTTCTTAACAACTCTGGGAATGGGTTATATCGGTGATATGACGATGGGGCTGTTTACTGTTTTAGTTACCCCGGTGGGATGAATAATTTTGCATAAAAAAGCAAGACTTGTTTTGGATTTAAAAACTCAACCAGTTGTTGTTAAAGCAACAATTTATTTCACTGGTCTTGCTTTGTTTGGAATGTTAGTATTTTCGTGGTTTGCTTATTTATCTAATGCAGGAAACTTATTGTTTGGTCATGAAAATAACCCTTATCCTCATGATAACAATGGCAAGTATCCTGATTTTGGTTATAATGATGGGTTCAATCTTGGTTTAAAGTGAACTTTAGACTCTTTGGCAAGTTCGTTTAAAATGACTGCAACAATTCTTCAAGTGTTAGGACTAAAGATCCAGTTCTTGTTCTGATTGCTTTGCGATGTTTTTAGTATTTTACAGTTTTCTGGTTTAGCAGGTTTGCGATTATTAAACATCTCCTTGTTTATTCAGTATTTAACGTGAATGTCTCTAGTAATTCTTTCAATCATTAAAATCTTGAGACAAAAGTACCAAATTAAACCAAAACGATAAAAAATAAAAGAACTTCCAGATTGGAAGTTCTTTTATTTTAACTAAATCAGAGCTATGCGAGCTGACTGTTTTTTTGATCTTTTTGATAATCCTTTAATGGCTCAAAGACGTTGAATTCTACTTCATCTGCTCAAATTCCAGTGATTGTTTCTCAAGTAAGACGAATCACAAACAAGACATAAATCATCACAAACATAAAGTTAACCAAAGCCAATAGTCCTCATAAGAACCCGTTTTGTGAGAATTCGTAAATCATTCGATAAAGGTTGGCTAATAATCTTAAAACCGCTTCTAACATCACAAAGACTAACTCTAAAGTAACAATTACTAGGGTAGTGTTTGCTAAAAGTTTCATAAAAGTGCTTGATTCGTACTTTTGATTGGCATTTTTTTGGTAGAAGAAACCAACATTTAACGCTCCTAAAACCAACAAGAAACCACTAATAGCAAACACTGCAATCGTTCATCCTTGCGCTGCTCCGCCCATATTGTTACGCATATAAATTCCATAAGTTAACATTGCCAAAGGTGCTCCCACCACCATAAACATTCCAAATGCTTTAGTTAAGAATGGTTTTGGTTTGATAGTGGCACTAACTTTAATGTTGGGAAATGAACTAATAATGAAAGGGGTAAAAAACCCACCAACAGTTAAGCTTAATGCTGAAATTATTCATTTGTTAGCACTCAAAGTAAAGTCATCCATTTCATTCATGCTACGAATAATAACAACACAAGATCAAACTGATTTTCACACAAAATAAACAATTAAAGCCATAATTGCCCCTGCACTTGCTTTTGCAACAATATTATCATTAGACCCGTTGCCCAAACCTTTAATAACATCATCTAATAAAGCACAATAGGCAATTAAACCGATTATGGCAAACATTGTTCCAAACACCTGAGCAAAGATAATAAATCCTCTTGAAATTCCAGTAACTGAATTTCTCATAACTATTTCCTCCTTTTAATACACTTTATATTATAAAGCAATTCCAAAAGTGCTTTTTTTATTTCTTGTTGAGAATAACAGGAATAATTAAGGGATTGCGACGTTTGACTTTAAAAATGTAAGGTGAAAGTGCTTGTTTGATTGCTTTTTTAATCGCTCCGAAGGTTGGTCGATCAGAATTTAAGATTTCAACTACAGCGTTGGTAACAATTCCAATTGATTCACCAATAATGCTTCCAGAATCTTTGACATAGAAACTTCCTCGAGAAATGATGCGGGGTTGAGCTAACAACTTATTGTTTTGAGAATCAATTGAAACCACAACAGCAATTAGTCCATCTTTACTTAAAGTATCACGTTCACGAATCACATTTGATGCTTGCCCAGTCATATCTTTCCCATCAACATAAATTGCATCAGCATCAATTCTCCGACCAACCTTCGCAAATCCATTCAGTAACTCAATTTGATCTCCGTTTGCTACTACAAAACCATGACCAGACTTTAAATTAACTGAACGAGCAGTTTCGACATGTTTTTTTAGCATGCGGTATTCCCCGTGCATTGGCATAAAGTAGTTTGGTTTTAAAAGGGTGAACAAAAGCTTTTGTTCTTCTTGACTAGCGTGTCCAGAAGTATGGATTTGGTTAGTAGGAGTATTTTCGATGACAGTCGCTCCAATTCTGGTCAAACTATTAACTAAACGCTCAACATCAGCACGATTTCCTGGAATTGGTGAAGAAGAGAAAATTACTGTATCACCTGGTTTGATACGGACGCTTTGGTGTTTATCATTGGCAATTCGTGAAAGTGCTGCCATTGGTTCACCTTGTGATCCAGTGGTAATAATCATTAATTCGTTATCAGGATACTTGTGCATATCAGTTGGTTTAATGAAGCGTTTTTCACTAATTTTTAAATGTCCCATTTTTCGAATAATTTTAATAATTCGTTCAATTGAACGACCAAGAATTACAATTTTTCGATTGTACTTATTAGCTAATTGAATAATGTATTGAATTCGGTGGACATTAGAGGCAAAAGTGGTAATTAAAATTCTCCCCTTTGCTTTAATAAAATGTTTATCCAAGTTGTCAATAATTCCTCGTTCACCAGGAGTATAACCAACCACTTCAGCGTTAGTGGAGTCAGCCATTAATAACTCCACTCCTTCGTTTCCAATTTCTGCAAGTTTGTCAATCTCTGCAAAGTGTCCAAGAGGTGACCAGTCGAACTTATAATCACCTGTAGAGAAGATGTTTCCATTAGGTGTTTTAACAAGAATTCCAAAAGCATCAGGAATAGAGTGATTCAATGCTGCAAAACTTACTTGGAAGTTTTTTGACCTTCATTTATCTTCAGCAACATATTCTTTGACTACAGTTTTATCAGTAACTTTGTTTTCTTTCATTCGGTCACGAATTAAAGCTGCAGCTAATTCAGGAGCAAAAATTGCTGGAATTTTAATTTGTTTTAATAAATAAGGAATTCCACCGATGTGATCTTCGTGTCCGTGGGTAATAAACATCGCTTTAATTTTTGTTTGGTTTTCGACTAAATAAGAATAATCAGGAATAACTGCATTAACTCCTAGCATTCCTGCATCAGGAAATTTTACCCCTGCATCGATAATAATGATTTCATTATCATGTTCAATTACATAGGTATTCTTTCCGATTTCTTCTAATCCTCCTAAAGCAAAGACTTTGGTAGGAATGTTCCCTCCGCTGTATTTTCGAACAACTTCACGTTGACGAAAATGAAAGGGTTCTTCCTCAACTAGTGGTGCTTTTTCATTCTGGTTGATAACTTTCTTAATTGGGCTTTTAGTTACTTCCTTTTTTTTGTTTTCCATTGATTTCTTTCTCCTTTTAAAAATTTAAAAACTGGTCTTTTTCACCCATCAATAATGTTAATATTAAAATTTGTTTAGTTTAACCCGAGCTCTTATTGGTTAAGCTAAATAATAGGTTTTAAAAAAGACTGATATTATTTTTATTCTACCCTAATTTCTGTCTGGCGTCTATCTCGATAAAAAAACAGTAAATTTCAATTGATATCTAAAAACCAGATTATAACAAGCGTAATTATCAAAGGTAATTAATTGTTGAAATGATGGTTTATTTTTATCCAAAAAAAGAACAACTTTTGTTGTTCTTTAGTCATATCTATTAAACCAGTGATTGGTTATCCTTTAAATAAATAACCAATCATCTTTTTTAAAGTAAGGGTTTTCTTGGTTGATATGATCATAATATAACTTCCCGATATTGTGATCATATTCGTGTTGGAAGACGACCGCTTGATAACCTCTTAAAGTTCTATTAACAAGTTTTTTTGATAAGTAATCATAATAACTAACAATAACTTTATAACTACGAGGAACCAATCCTTCGTGATCAATATCAACACTAAGACACCCCTCGCCATCCTCAAGAGCAACAATTTGTGAAGAGCGTGAAAGAATTTTAGGATTAATTGCTGCAATTTCTTCAACCTTGGTTAAATCATCCTTGTCTCATTCAATCCGAATAAAAAAGAGGTTTTTATTAATTCCAATTTGAGGGGCAGCTAAGCCAACTGCTGGACGAAGATGGTCTGGTTTATCTTCAGGGTTTAAGTCAGGATCTTGAGAATAACGGACAAAATCAATTAATCGCTGCATCGTTTGTTCTTCATCAGCATTAAGGTGCTCAACATCCAGAACATTATCACTTATTCTTCTAATAATTGTAGACTCGTTGTCTTTAATTAACCAATCATTGGTTGGGATCTGCTCTTGGAGTAAATCCTTGGTCAAATCGATTTTCATAGTTTCTATCTCCGCTTCTTTTCATATTTTAGCAAACCCTTGCTTTTAATTAAACTAATGGTTGTTTTTGTGAAAAAAGTTTATACAACCCCAAAGAGCTTATTGTTATAATTATTAAAATAAGAAAGCATCAAGGTGAGGTTTAATGAACGTAATTGCTGGTAAATATAAACACCGAAAATTAAAAACTTTACCTTCACTTTCTACTCGTCCTACCACTGCAAGAGTGAAAGAAGATTTATTCAATATTTTGAATAACTACTTTATTTTTACAAACAAAATTTCTCTGGATTTGTTTGCTGGTAGTGGAGCTTTAAGTTTGGAGGGTTTATCACGAGGAATAAAGAAGGCCTATGTCAATGATTTAAACCCTGAAGCATTAGAAATTATTAAAGAAAATTTTCATGGCCTTGATCCTGATGACTTTGTTTTGAGTCAAAGTGATTATTTGGTTTTATTGAACCAATTGGTTCACAATCAAGTTAAGGTTGATTTGATTTATTTAGATCCCCCTTTTCCTCACACTGAATATTACGAGCAGTTTTTTCAAAAGTTAGCCTCAATTAATCTCTTAAACAATTGGGGTGTAGTTGTGGTGGAATCTCCAATTCCTTTGGAAGAAATCATCAACGGTTGGTTAAAACTTTTGAAAAGCAAAGTGGTCAAAAGCAAGGTTGATAAGTATCTTTATATTTTTAGATTAGAGGAGAATTAAGAATGACAAAATTAACAGACAAAACTGGAAAAATTGTGGTTATTTCTGGACCAAGCGGAGTGGGAAAAGGAACAATTAACGAGCGGTTGTTTGAAGATGAAAAACTCCGTTTAGTTTATTCAGTTTCAATGACAACTCGTGCTTCTCGTCCTGGAGAAGTGGATGGAAAAAACTATCATTTTGTCTTGAAAAGTGAATTTGAACAAGCAGTTCAGAACGGAGATTTAGTTGAGTATGCTGAATTCATCGGGAACTATTATGGTACTCCGCGAAAGTTAGTAGAGGAACAAACAAAACAAGGGAAGAACGTAGTTTTAGAAATTGAAGTTGAAGGTGCAACTCAAGTGGTTAAAAAAGAAAAGAACGTCCTTTCAATCTTTTTGATGCCTCCAAGTTTTTATGAACTTCAACAACGGATTATTACTCGCGGAACTGAAGGTAAGGAAATTATTAAACAACGTTTAGCAAAATCTTTATTTGAAATTCCTTTAAAAGATAATTACCAGTATGTTGTTCAAAATGATACTGTGGAAAATGCTATTGCTAAAGTTCGTGATATTTTGATTAAGGAAGGTTTAACTGATTATGAATCAGTTTCAGCTTATGAGAAATTATCAAGTGAGGTTGAAGAAATTATCTTAAAAGATTATGGTTTATTTATTGAAATTATCCAAGAAAACCTCCCCCGCTTAGCTTCGATTTATAAAACTTTGTTTACTAAGGATAACTTTATTGATCAATTATCAAAAGTAATTAGCGACCGAATTTATACTTATATTCTCGCTCATGGTTTATTCACTGATTTAGAAGATCATAAAAAAGTGCAAGTGCTTGTAAACACTAATATTTTGGAGATTGACTTTTTTGGGGTAAGAAATGACATTGCCAAAAAGTTCTAATCCTCGACATCAAGCTTGAGAGATTTTAATTAGAGTAATTGAAAATCACGCTTTTTCAAACCTTTTATTAAATGAAGTTGCAAATAATAATCAATTAAAACCAGTTGATAAGAATTTAGTGTTTAACTTAGTTCATGGAGTGGTGACCTGGAAGATTTATCTTTCGTATGTGGTTAATAAATTAATCGATAAGAAAAAAACACCAGTATCAGTGCAAATTTTGCTTTGAATGGGAGTTTATCAACTCCGTTATTTAACTTCAATTCCGCCTTACGCTGTTGTTAATGAAAGTGTTAATTTAGTTAAAACTATTGATCCAAAGTTCGCCGGACTAGTTAATAAGGTTTTAAAAACTCTTGTTCCTCAAGAAAGTGAACTTTATCTTGTTAAGGAAAAGAATCAGGACAAAAACTTTTGTTTAACTCATGCCTTTCCGTGAAAATTGTTCACCTTATTAAGCAATGATTATGGGAAAGAGAATGCTATGGGAGTTGTAATTGACTCGGTGAAAAAACCATTAATTAATTTTCGGGTAAATACTTTAAAAACCAGCGTTGAACAAATTCTAAATCAGTATCAAGACCAGTTTGGTCTTACTCGGGTTTTGGGAGTTGATGATTGTTTGATTGCTACTAAACCTTTGGTGCATTCTGAATTATATAGGCTTGGTGAAATTACAATTCAGGATGCAGCTTCAGTATTGGTTGGACAAGTTTTAAGCCCTAGTGTTAATAGTCGGGTGCTTGATATGTGCAGTGCTCCTGGGGGTAAACTTAGTCATCTTAGCGCTTTGATGCAAAATACTGGGGTCATTATCGCTTATGAATTGAACCCTTGACGAATTGATTTAATTCAACAGAATTTAGTTCGATTAGGATGCAATAATGTTGAATTGAGAACTCAAAATGCACTTTTGGCAATTAATGACGAACCTTATGATTTTATTTTATTAGATGCTCCTTGCTCTGGCTTTGGGGTGTTAAAAAGAAAACCAGAAATTAAATTAAACTTTAATAATTCTGGTGATGATTTTTTTACCTTAGTCCAAACCCAAGCTGAACTCTTAGAGGTTGCTTATCAAGTTTTAAAAAAAGGTGGGGTTATGGTTTATTCAACTTGCACGATAAATAAGGTTGAAAACCAAACCCAGATTGAGCGGTTTTTATCTGCTCATCCTGATATGAAAGTGGTTTTTAGTCAACAATTATTTGGTTTTGAACAAGCGACTGATGGTTTTTTTATTTGTAAACTTATGAAGAAAGAAGAGAAATAATGCAGTGATGATTATTTAGTGATTATGATGGTACGCTTCGAAATGGCGCTGATGGGAAAGTTGATCCTTCTGATTTGCGGTTTGTTCAAGAATTTATCGCCCAAAACCAAGTTTTTGTGATTGCAAGTGGTCGACCTTATGAACAAATGCTTTATGAAATGAAAACTTTAAAGATTCAGTCATCATTTTATATTACTAACGCAGGGGCGATAATTCGTGATCAACACGGAAAGATTCTTTATCAATGTGTTTTGCCTCATCAAGATCGTGACGTAATCATTGATTATTTGGAAAACCAGGAATTGCAAAGTTTAATTTATGCTACTCCTTTTGAAGAGTTTTACTTATTTACTGACCATCCTTCATATTATGAAAACGGTCAGTTGAAACGGAAGGTTACTAATTATTCGTTTATTGATTTAAAATCGTTTGAATTAGTTTGTTTTAAAATTCAAGAAAAACGCGAAAAACTTGACCAGATTGCTCTTGATGTCCAAAGAATTGCTCCCAATTTAACAATTATTAAAAATAATGATAGTGAAGTGTTAGAAATTCATCCACCTCACTCTTCTAAACGTCATGCAATTCAAGTATTACAAAAAAAGTTTAATGTTTCTGACAACCAAGTGATTGTGGTTGGCGATGATGATAATGATGTGGGAATGATAGAATATTTTGAAAATTCTTTTGTGATTAACCAACCCTATAACAAGGCAATTCAACCTTTGGCTACTTATCAAATTGACCATCTTTTTGAAATTGAAAACTTTTTAAAAAAATAAGTCTTTTTCTTCCGTATACTTCAACGGGAGGTTTTTTTATGTTTAAAAGTTTATTCTTTAGTTTAGGATTATTCTCCACGCCTTTATTTTCTAGTATCGCACCAGTTGCTGACATCAATTTTTCTTTACCTTATCTTGATGACTTTATTCGTCCTGGTTATCAAGAAGATACTTATAAACTTAATAGCGAGGGTGAATTTAGTTCTACTTATACCAATAACGAGCAACACCTTTTTATTCATCACGGTTTATTAGCAACAACGACTTTTAAGTACACTAAACCACTTCAAGCTCATGAAACCAACTGCTATGGAGGAGGTGAATCGGGAATTAATGTTATTGACACTGCTTTTAAACCTTCGCAAGAAATTTGGGACTTAACTAAACACTTAATCAATTATGATCATTTAAGTTTTGAAGAGAAAATGGTTGATTTAAGTGATGAAGAGCAACAAGCAAATGATGAGAAAAAGTTTTTCCAGTTTAAAATTCAAGTTAATTTTGGTTTAACAATTAATGATCAAAGCTATAAATTTGTTGGAGAATTTACACCACGTTATAGTTATCAAACTGGCATTCTTACCAGTGTAGCTTATCAAGATTTCCCCAACTCAGCTCAAGTGATTTTAAACCAACTTTATCAAGCTCAAATTCACTTTGAACCATTTCTTTCTGTTCATGAACAAAAACGTTACACCGAGAGTGATTTGCAAGGACCAGGAGTGATGCCTCGGTTTTGAATCAGTGGGTGCTATAACTCTCAATATTTTGAAGATTTGCAAGTAAATGTTCCTTATAATAACGAAGTTTATGCAACCCTTACCACTAAAATTATTGCAATGTCTTTGTTTCACCTTATCAAAATTCTTGACTTTACCCATGCTCAACAAATCGAAATTAATTTAGAGTTTGACCCCACCAAACAACAACTTCCGATTGATAATCTTGATCTCTACTTCAAGATTGATAATTTTATTAAAAGTCATTTTAAAGCAAATTCTCCGATTCAACTCTGGTATGAAAATTTACGTACTCAACCATTACCTGTGTTCAACCATGCAAATAATCACACAACTCTTTGCTTGCCAATTTCTTTTAAAGAGGCTATGGGAAGTAGTAATTATCAACAAATTCTTGGTCAACCTTTGGTCAAGGTCAATATTTTTAAGAAGATTGATTTGAAAACAATTGGTTGACCAGAAGTAATTACTTATCAGACTCCAACGCAATTAGAAACAATTATCAACACTTTATTGGTGAAAAATTACCTATTACCCTCAGATGTTATTAGTAAGGTTATCAATAACAAACTATTTTTAGAAGGAAACAATGCTCAAGTTAGCAATAAAATAGAGATTCTTCTACATAAAGAAGAAACTTCATCACCTCCACCACTTGTCGAAGCGCCTTCTTTGATTCCTGATGATAGGAATAATCACAATGATCAACTTAATCCTGATTCTGAATCTACAAATTATAAAAACTCTGGTTCTAAAAATCTTGAATTATTGTGGTTGTTGTTATTAGGAGTTTTTGTCTGTTTGTTGCTGTTGTTTATCTGGTGACGAATTAAAAAGAAAAAGAAAAGATAATGGTAAAATAAAACTATACGAGGTAACTGTGAAATTCGAAGTAAGCAAAATTTCTGAAAAAGGTGATTTTAGAACGCAAAATCAGGATCGAGTTGATTATGCATTCAATAAGTATGGTCAGTTTTTAGCGATTGTTTGTGATGGGATGGGAGGTCATCCTCACGGTGATTTGGCAGCAGAAATTGGTTTAAATGAGTTTTTAGCTTTATTTAAAACGACAAACTTTGCTAATTTTAAAAGATACGAAATCAGACAATGATTAGAAGTTGTGGTACTGAAAATTCGGGTAAAAATGGAGATAATCGCCAACGATGATCAACAAAAATTGGCGATGGGGACCACTTTATCAGCACTTTTAATTGTTGATGGAAAAAATGGTTTTACTGTTAATGTTGGTGATTCAAGAATTTATCAGTTCTACCATGACAAATTAAAACAGTTAACAATTGATCAAAATTTGTATAATCAAACAAGAGCTTCTGAACGAAGAAAGATTAACCATCTTTATGAAGATGATCAACGGTTTAATCCTCGTCACTATTGAAAAATTTTAACCAGTGCTTTGGGGCCAGAAAAAAATATTCAAGTTGATGTTAAGCACTTAAAAAAAATTCGTGGTTCTTTTCTTTTAACTAGTGATGGAGTTCATGATTATATCAATCCTGAAGTAATTAAAAACGTTTTGGCGAGTAATGATGCTTTAGCACAGAAGGGAAAAAATTTAATTAATTTGGCCTTGACTGGAGCTTCGGCTGATAATTTATCTTTAATTATTTTAGAAGTTAGTGGTGAACAAAATGGAATTAAAAATTAATCAAGTAATTGATAGTCGGTACAAAATCATTAGCAAAGAAGGCAAGGGGGCTACTAGTTTAGTTTATAAAGTTCTTGACCTCACCAATAATGCCTTTAAAGCTTTAAAAATTTTAACAACAGCTAAAAATGTTGATGTTGCGTTTAAAAAAGAAGCAGGAATTTTGTCTTCGCTAAATTTTGAACATTATGTTACTCCGATTGATGACTTTGGAATCTTTACTTTTGAAAATGAAAATTATCCTTATATGGTTTTAGAATTTTATCCAAATAAAACGATTCAAAATATCGCTTCTACTAACACCTATTTGCTTTTTTCTAATAACGAATTAGAATATTATTTCAAACGAATTTTGCTGGGGTTAAAGGGGATTCATGATAATCAAGTGACCAAAATGATTCATAAAGACCTTAAGCCGCAGAATATTTTATTGAACGCAAAGTGAGATCCTTTCATCGCTGATTTTGGGATTAGCCAAGTTTTACAAACTGAAAAAAATACTTTGATTGAAGCTAGCGGAACACCAAAGTACATGGCTCCTGAACTCTTTTTAGAAAACAATTATGATAAAAACATTAACCAACCCTACTATATCGATATTTATGCAATTGGAGTGATGCTTTATGCTTATTCAACAGGAATGATTCCTTTTGAAAATTTTGATGTAATTGATTATCCTGAACAAACCCATAAGAAGGAAATTGCAACGCGTGATTTAAACTTATGGATGGATTTAGTTAAACCTTCAGTTTATAATCCTGAAATTAATCGTGCTTTAGAAAACGTAATCTTAAGGGCGATGGCGAAAGATTATCATAAACGTTATCAAACTTTAAATGAATTGATGGATGATTTTGACCAAATTGATAACAATAATTTTAAACCTTTTGAAGATTACAATACTCGTCCTAAAAATATTGAAAAACCATTAGTAACTTATGTTAGCAAGTTTAATCGGTTTTTAAAAATCTTTAACTGAAAATGATTAGTGATGATGATTTTAATCTTGTTGGTAATTGTTTTTGGTTTTGCATTAGTAATTAACTTAGTTTAGGAAAGCAAAATGATAAAAAAAGAAAAAGGAATGATTTTAGATATTGATAGTGATCAAAGTGAGGTTTTTGCTTTTGATCGTCAAGAAATCATTTCGTGTTATGCCAAAGGGAATTTAAAAAAGCTGACCAAAACTTTTTATGTTGGGGATTTGGTAATGTTTGAACACTTAAATGATCAAAGTGGTTATATTACCAAAATTTTTCCTCGAAAAAATACTTTATTTCGTCCTAAAATCGCTAATATTGACAATGTTTTACTCGTGAACGCTTTAAAAGAACCTTCGCTCAATACTTTTTTATTAGATAAGTATCTTGCTTTTTTAGAAGTATACCAAATTGAACCTTTATTAGTTTTTACTAAAAAAGATTTGTTAACAAATGATGACTTAATTTTTACAAAAGTTAAAGCTTATCAAGAAATGGGTTATACCACTTTTCTTTTAAATAATAATTCTCCAGACAAAAAGGTTTTGGGTGAAATTGAAAAGATAATGGAAAACAAACTTTCAGTTTTTGTTGGACAAACAGGAGCAGGGAAAACAAGTACATTGAATAATTTCTTAAGTTTTGAGAACCAACAAAGAACGAATTCTATTTCTAAAGCTTTAAATCGTGGAAAACACACAACCACCAAAATTCGAATTTATGTTATTAATCAAGTAATTTTTTTAGCCGATTCTCCAGGATTTTCTGCATTTGATTTAAAAGGAATTAGTTTAGCAGAATTACGTTCTGCTTTTCGGATTTTTGAAAAATATCAAGGCGAGTGTAAGTTTAATGATTGTTTACATTTAAGTGAAAAGGGATGTATGATTAAAAAAAAGGTTGAAACCCAGGATATTCCGTTGTTTTTTTATGAAGACTATATCAAAATTGCAGAAGAAGTACAGAAAGAGGAAAGTTCATGGCAGAAATTATAATTGCACCCAGTTTGTTAAGTGCGAATTTTATTAATTTAAAAACTGAAATTGAAAGTTGTTTAGCAGCTGGTACTGATTGAATTCATTATGATGTGATGGATCGACACTTTGTTTCAAATTTAACTTTTGGACCCAAAATTTTAAAAGATATTGTCAGTGAGTTTCCGCAATTAAAGTTAGATCTTCACTTCATGGTAGAAATTACTGTTAATCTTCAAGAATATTTAAAAGAGTATTTTGCTTGTCAACCAAAATCAATGACAATGCACATTGAATCGCTAAAAAAGAAAAGTAATATTCATCAATTTATTGATGAATGCCACTTTCATGGAGTCAATTGTACTTTGGCAATTTCACCGACCACAAAGATTGTTGAGGTCGTTCCGTTTCTGGACCGTTTGGATGGAGTTTTGGTCATGAGTGTAAAACCAGGTTTTGGTGGTCAGACTTTTATGCCCGAGGTTTTAGATAAGATTCGATTTTTAGATGCGTTTAAGAAGGATAAAGCTCTGAATTATGATATTCAAGTTGATGGAGGAATTAATTTAGAAACTGGGAAGCTTGCTTTTTTAGCAGGAGCAAACCAATTTGTAGCAGGAAATAGCTTTTTTGAAAGTAATCAAAAAAAAGTCTTTGTAGAAACATTCATAAATTATGGAAAATAAAAAAGTTGTTCTAATTGTTACCACCACCACCCAACTCAACTTTGATCGTTATAATAACGAACAATTTTTTATTATCGGTGTTGAACGGGGATGTTTGGACTTAATTGAAAAGAAAATTAAACTTGATTTAGCAATTAGTGATTTTGATCAGGTTCTACCAGAAGAATTGGTCTTAATTAAGGATTATGCTTTGCAATTCACTAAACTAAGTTTTGATAAGGATTGATTAGATGGTTTGGTAGCACTCAAAACAGCAAGAGAACTTTTCCCTCAAGCACCAATAAAATTTGTATCTAAACCAACTAAACGTTATGATATGAACCTTTCAATTCTTGATATTATGAATCAATATGACGATGTAGAAATTTTTAATGAACATTCTCTGATAAAAAAAATCCCTGCCGGTACTAGGGAAATTAACTTTAATAATTTTCAAGAAATGACTTACTTATCTTTCTTTAGTTTAAAGAATAACAATCACCTTATCTTAGAAAACTTAGCATATCCCTACCAAGGAATTTTGGACGTTTTCTCTACTCGATGCATTTCTAATGCTTTCATTGCTTATCAGAATCCAAAGATTAGTAACAGTGAACCTTTGGTAGTGATTATGAGCAAGTAAACTTAAGCTTTTGCTTTTCTTTTATTAATTTTGTTAGATTCTTTTAAACGAATTTTAGCTTCTTTTAAGTTAATTTCGTTTTTTCTTTTTTTCAAAATAGTTTCGTTAAGTCGAATTTTTAATTTAGCTTCTTTCTCATAATCTCGAACTAATCTAGCTTTACGAATCGCTTGTTTGATACTTTTTTCTCTCGTTCTAGAAATCATATATTCTGCTTTAGCAATTTTAAATTCTGATTTTAACTTCGAATTTCACTCTGCTTGTGATAAGGCACTAGTATAGTTGGTGATTTCATAAGTATCAGGTTCTGCTTCATTGTTTATTTTTAAAAAAGTTTTATCCATGATTGCTTGTTGACGCGCATCAGCTAAAGCAGCCTCTTTAGTTGAATAGATTCCGTTTTCATCTTCAGTTACATATAAAAGGTTATCGTCTTCGTTCTTAATAATTGATCATTTTTTATCCATTAAATCACTGACCTCGCTATAGATACATTTTACCATTTTGGAACAAAAAAACCGGTCGTGAAACCGGATAAAATACAATGGTGCCCTCTACCGGGGTCGAACCGGTACGAGTTTCCTCGTTAGATTTTGAGTCTAATGCGTCTGCCAATTCCGCCAAGAGGGCATAGTCTTATTATATAGAAAAACCAGCTATTTTTATAATATAATTTCGATATGAGGCTCTAAAATGCGATTACTTTCCTACTTTTTTTTAATTCTTTGAATTGTTCTCTTCCCAGTAATTGCTGGAGTAGTTTCTTATAGTACTAAAGATGATAGTTATTACTACTTGGCGTTGATTTCAATTGTTTGTGTTTTTAATTTAATTTGATTTATTTTGAATAAAAATAATCCAAAAATGGATATCGTTAGTAAAATTGGTAGTTTATTAGTACTAAATGTTTTTGCTTATTTTTCGATCAAAAAAACTTATGAAATCAATAAGGTTAAAAAGGCACGCAAAGTTCAAGAAAACCATCGTTATGTTTTTCCTGTCAACCATAAACAAACTAATGTTGAGGATAAAGAACCACAAATTGAAGACTTTGATTTTGATTTTACTGATGATGAATTAAAAACTTTTAAAATCAAACAAGACCAAAAGTTACAAAGAGTTCAAGAGAAAGAAACTATTAATCAATTAAACAACGCTTCAATTGAAGCTAATCGAAAAATTATTTGAGGTTTTGGAGTTTATCTTTTGTTTTTAATCTATGAACAAACTCCAACAATTACCAATACTTATGAAATTATTGAAAGTTATAAAACGATAGTTAATGATCCTAAGCAATTGACTAAAAATATTCATGAATTTTCACTTCGCAAGGATTTAAAGGAATTTATTCCTGACTATAATCAAAATAGTCAGGTGGAAACAGTTTTACTTGAAACTCCAAGCACAGAGTTTAAGGTTGCTTTAAAACAAGATAGAGTTGATATGGAAATTAAGGCTAAAATGAATACGACTGTTAAAAAAAATAAAGCATCTTAAGATGCTTTATTTTTACGCTTGTAATATTAAACTAACTTTTCAGTTTTTTTAAGAGTTCTTAAAGTACGAGTAGAAACCTTAACTGTTTTAATGTTTCCTTTTTCGTCTACTACTTTAACTTTTTGCAGGTTTAAGTTTCATTTTCTTTTTGTAGCATTTAATGCATGAGATCTGTTGTTTCCAGAAAGCGGACCTCTACCTGTTAAAGCATCTTTTCTTGCCATTATTACTCACCTCTCCCTTAATCTGTATTTTAAAAAAATTTAAACCCGTAAAAATATTAAAACACATAGGTTATTGTAAATAATTTTCTGTATATATGCAACCAAAAAGCGTTAATACTTATTTTAAAAAATCAAAAAAGCTCTGTAGAAAGTTTAAATTAAATATTTCACAATGAAACTTTTATAAATATAATAGTTTTAGACACTCTCTAAAAATATGTTAAAATCAAGGAAAAGAGGTTCATTAAATGATAACTGATATTGATGAAAATATTTTAAAGATTATCAAGAATGCTGTTGTGACGGTTCCGGGTGTTGCTTCTTTTGCTGATTATCATAATACTACTACTCCATCAGTTGGTAATGACAATTTGGCGACATTAGATATCGATAAATCAATTGAGTTATTAACCGCTGAAGTCTCAAGATTCAAAATTCATGTAATTTTAATCAGCGGAATAAACATTAAAGATGTAATTAACGAAATTCAGATCAGAGTTAAGTACGAATTGGAAAAAAGCAACAAGTTTACAAATAAATACTTAGTTGATGTGATAGTAGAAGGCATTACTAACAACTAATATTAAGCAATAATTAAGACTGTAAATAGAAAAAATAAGGTGGAAACAATGGACAAAGTTGAATACTTGAAGGAAATGATTTTAAGCGGTGTAAATAATTTACATAATAATTATCCGCATATTGATAAATTGAATGTCTTTCCTGTTCCTGATGGTGATACAGGTACAAATATGAACTTAACTGCAACTAATGGTTATAGAGATATTAAGGATAAAAAGTTTCAAACAATTGGTGAAGAATTGTCAGTCTTTGCGCGTGGGTTAATCATGGGCGCTCGTGGGAATTCAGGAGTTATTTTTTCGCAAATTGTTAAAGGTTTTTCTGTAGGGATGAAAGATGCTACTTTATTAAATCCTGGTGAATGAAAACAAGGATTAATTAAAGCAAGTGAAATTGCTTATCAAGCAGTAATGAAACCAGTTGAAGGAACCATTTTAACAGTTATTCGTGAAACTGCTGAACAAGCCAATGGTTTAGCAGATGATCTTGATGACAAGGAGTTTTGAACTCAAATTTGCCAATTTGCCAACACCTCTTTAGATAATACTCCTAACTTGTTGCAGCAATTAAAAGATGTTGGTGTGGTTGATTCTGGTGGTTATGGTCTGGTTAAATTCTTTGAAGGAATGAGTTATTATGTCCAAAACAGCAAAATTGTTGCAGAGTTACAAAAGTTAGAGGTCAACGATGGTGGTAACTTAGATATTGATTTAGAAGACGTTGAATTTGGTTATTGTACAGAAACAATTGTTGATTTAAGTTCAAATTATGTCAATAAACTAAAAGTTAACACAATTCGTGATCAGTTACAGTTGTATGGTAATACTTCAATGGTTGTGATTATTGATGATGATATTTTAAAGGTCCATACCCACGCTTTAAATCCTGGTCAAGTTTTAACCTTTTTACAGCAGTATGGAGACTTTAGAACTGTTAAGGTTGAAAACATGACCTTACAATCAGATTATCAAGTTAAGGGTGGTAATCCCAATGCTAAAAAAGGGTGAAGTGAATCTTCAACAGTATTGAAGGAGCGAAATTTAGTTAACCAAACAGCAACAATTGCTGTGGTGCAATCAGAAGAACAAAAAGATTATTTTGAAAAAGAACTAGGAATTGATTTAGCGATTAATGCGGGGGATAAAATGAATCCTTCGACCAATGATTTCTTAAAAGCAATTCGCGATGTTGATGCAAAAAATGTTTTTATTCTTCCGAACAACTCTAATGTTATTCTCGCAGCTCGCCAAGCTGAAAAAGAAGAAAAGAAGTCAAAAGTACTAGTAATTCCAACCAAAACGATTCCTCAAGGAGTTAGTTCAGCACTTTCTTTTGAACCAGGTGGAAACACTTCTGCTAATGTGAAAAACTTAACTAAAGCAGTTAAGAATGTCATTTCTTTCTCAATCGCCCAAGCTGCTAAAGACTCAGTTTCTGATGGTGTTGATGTTAAAAAGGGTCAACAAATGGCGATTGTTGATAATAAGATTATTGAAACACAACCTTCAATTCGTGCGGTTTTTGAAAAAAGCCTTTCAAAATATATTACTAACAAAGTTGAAATTTTAACAATCTTTGTAGGTCAAGATGCTGATACAAGCAATGTCAATGATTTACGCAAGATGTTAGATGAAGATTACAATATTGAATATGAAATTGTTGATGGTGGCCAAAAAATTTATACCTTTATTATTGGAATTGAATAGATAAAATTCAACTAAAAGATGTCGTCGTCTTTTAGTTTCTTTATAATGTATCGTTAATAGATAGGAAAAATAAAAATGATTAAAATTGCTTTTGATGTCATGGGCTCAGATAAAGGTTCAAAGGTTGCGCTTGAAGCGGGATTGAAGTTTTTATCGACTCATGATGATTTAGAACTAGTTTTTTATGGTGATGAAACTGAAATTAAAGCGCATCTTTTTGCTTTGAAAAAATACAAGGTTGACCCGGTTCGTTATTCAATTGTTCCTACCAATGAAGTAATTGATGTTCATGGATCAATTTTAGACGTTCGTCGCAAAAAAGATGCTTCAATTGTACGTGCTTTAGAAGCGGTCAAAAATAATAGCGTTGATGCGATGCTCACAGGAGGACCAAGTGCTGCTTTTATTGCAGGAGCACAAATTATTATTGGTAACCTTCCTGGGGTTAAACGTTCGGGATTTATGCCTACAATTCCTTCTAATGTTGATAACAAGGTTTTGTTATTATTGGATGCTGGTGCTAATTTAGAAAATAGTCCCGAAGAATTATTGCAATATGCACAAATGGCAACAGTTTATTCTCGCAGTGTTAATAAAATTGAAAAACCTTTGGTTGGTTTAATGAATATTGGTGAAGAAGAGGGTAAAGGAAAAGAGTTGCAAAAAGAAGCATATAAACTCTTAAGTGCTGATAAAAGCATTAATTTCTATGGTAATTTAGAACCTCGCGAACTTTTGGTAGGAAAAGTTGATGTCTTAGTCACTGACGGATTTTCAGGAAATATTGCCTTAAAAACTGCTGAAGGGGCTGCAAAAAGTATTTTTAGAGAAGTTAAAAACCAAGTTAAGAAGTCAATTTTTAGAAAAATGGCACTTGTTGGAATGATTCCTACCTTTAAAGCGATAGCTAAAAAATTTGACTATAAAAATCATGCAGGAGCAATTTTGTTAGGAATTAATGGGATTGTTTTTAAATCACATGGTTCAAGTGATGTGCGTTCGTTTGAAGCAACTTTACGGATGACTTATCAAGCAGTGAAAAACGAAGTTTTAGTTAATTTAGTTGAAGGAATGGATAAACAAAATCATGACCAAGAAAATTAATTCATCTAAGTTTGAAGACTATTTTGAAACTACTTTTCAAATTAAAATTAATGATCACTGTTATTATGATCAAGCTTTAACCCATAATTCTTATGCTAATGAAAATAAATTAGACTATACGTATCAGCGGTTAGAATTTTTAGGTGATGCAATCTTGCAAGAGTATATGTCGCTCTACTTTTATAAGAACAATCCCAGAGTTGATGAAGGAAAGCTTACTAAAGAGCGTTCTAATGCTGTCCGAGAAGAAACATTAGCAGGAGTGATGCGCAGGATTGGTTTGAATCGTTATATTCGTTTGGGTAATGGTGAGATGGCAAGCGGAGGAAATGATAAACCTTCAATTCTTGCTGATGTTTTCGAATCAATCACAGCAGCAATTTATTTAGATAACGAAGCTAATGGTAGTGCTGATCAAGTTATTAAACAATGATTAAAACAAACTTTGATTACCTATATTTCCCAAAGTGAATATCTTGAATCAATCAAGGATTATAAATCCGAACTTCAAGAATTAATTCAAGCAGAAAATCGTAGTGATTTGCAGTATATTGTTAAATCGCATCACCCAGTTGAAAATAATAGTATTGAGTATATAGTCGAAGTTAAGTTGGACGGACAAGTTTATGGTGAGGGAACGGGTCTTTCTAAACAAGCTGCTGAGCAACAAGCGGCTAAAAATTGTTTAGAGAAACTGAGAAGAAAATAAGAGAGTAATTATAAGAAATTAAAGACGAACTAATTGTTTTTAATTCAATTATTAATACTGATTACCACAAGGAGGTATAATCGATGTTATTTTTAAGAACACTCTATGCATATGGTTTTAAATCATTTGCCACCCCAACCACTCTAGACTTTACCAGTGAAATGATTGGAGTTGTTGGTCCAAATGGATCAGGAAAGTCAAACATCACTGATGCAATTCGTTGAGCATTAGGAGAACAAAGTAATAAGTCGTTACGGGGAAAATCAATGGATGATATTGTTTTTTCTGGTAGTGTAAACAAAGCTGCGTTAAATAATGCCAAAGTTAGTTTGACTTTTAGTAACGAACGCAACACTTTTAGCACCCTTGATGCTGATGTGGTTGAAATTACCAGAACTTTTGACAAAAAGAAACGTGAAAGTGAGTTTTTTATCAACGGTGAAAAGGTTAAATTACGTGAAGTTCAAGAATTAGCACTTGAAACTGGTCTAACAAAGTCATCTTTAGCAATTATTTCCCAAGGAACGATTACTAATTTTGCTTCTTCACGTCCCGAGGATCGTCGGGAATTATTTAACGAAGCTGCGGGGGTAGCCAAGTATAAAAAACGTAAACAAGAAGCTTTAAATAAATTAATTCATGCTCAAGAGAATCTAAACCGGTTCAATGACTTGGTTAGTGAAATTAGTAAACGTCTCCCTTCGCTGGAGCGCGCTGCTAAAAAAGCAAAGATTTATCAAGAAAAGTCTAAAGAATTAGCAGAAATTGAAATTGCAATTATTCAAAAAGATTTACAAATCTTTTTTGCTCGAGTTGAAGAAATTAATGGTTTATTAAGTGATACTAACCAAAAGATTTCTGAATTAACTAAAGAAATTAATGGATCTGATGATGAATTTAAAAGTCTTGCAACCCAGTTAAACGATTATGAACAACAAAATGCTAGTCTTCAAAACGATATTAATCAACTAAACCAACGTTTAGTTGATTTACGAGTAAAAAAGACCCAGGCTGATAGTCGTGAAAGTCAAAAAAATGCGAATGTTAATGATGATGTTTTGCAAGCAACCCGTTTAAAAAAAGAGTATCAAGAAAATAAAGTTCGTTTGGAAACAGAAGAAGGACGAAGTCAACAGTTAAATGCTGATATAACCAAAGAACGCGAACAAAACGATTTATTAACCCAACAATTTGATGCAATTGTGAAAAAGATTGACCAAATTCGGAAAAATGTTAACCAGTTAGAAGCAAGAATTAGTTATGAAAATAACCACCAAACTACTAACCGAACTGCTCAAGATTATATTATTCAAAACAAGAGTCGGATTGGGGGAGTGATTGGAAAATTAATTGATTTAGTTGAAGTTGATAATCAATATCAAGAAGCAATTTCAGTAGTTTCTGCACAAAATATGTTTTCAGTGGTGATGGAATCAAGTCAAGCAACAAAAAACGCCCTTGAATTTTTAGACACCAACCGCTTAGGAAGAGCAACATTTCTCCCCCTTGATACTCTTGCTCCAACCACAATTAGTGGGGTTAACCGTAATGTCATTGAGCAAGCTCCAGGATTCTTAGGGTTTGCTAACGAGCTTGTTAACATTCAGTCAAGTTATCAAAAAGCCTTAGATTATGCTTTGGGAAGTGTAATTGTAGTTGATGATTATGATCATGCTCTTAGTTTGGGTCGACAAATTAATTACCGTTATAACATCGTCAGTTTAGATGGTCGTCGCATTATGCCCAAGGGAGCAGTTCAAGGTGGTAAGGGACGGAATAATAATATCTTTACTAGACAGACAGTTAATAACCTTGAAGAGTTAAAAAAACAGGTCGAAGAGTTAAATCAAACTGAAGAAGTTGAAACTAAAACTCTGAATGAATATCGCCAAGCTCGAGACAAAGTCCGAGAAAACATTAACGAACTCGAAGTATCAATAAGATCATGTTTAGCAACAAAACGTGATTTAAACAGCAAGTTGCAGTCTTTAAATGATGATTATCGTTTGATTACTAAAACCAACATTGAAGGAGGTATTCGTGAAGAGAGTGGTGAGAGTGAATCTTTGAAAATTGCTCGTGAAATTAGTAAGATGCAAAACCAATTGGTAGAAAAGCAACAAATGGTTAACCAAATTATTGAAGCACGAACTAAGTATGCTGCTCGTCAGGCTTCTTTAAGTGATTTAAACCAAGAAAAACGCCAGGAGTTAACCCAACTAAAAGATTCAACTGCAGTTTGACGGGTTGAAGAAGGGAAGTTAAGTGAACGAATTCAAGGTTATACTGAGCGTTTGTTAGACAAGTACAACTTAACTCCTGAAGCAATTTTAGCTCCAGATTATGTGGTAGTTTCAATTGAAGATGAAGATGCTGTTCGTAGTCAAATTAAGCAATTAACTGCTGATTTGACTGGATTAGGAAACGTTAATTTAGATTCGATCCAAGAATATGAACAAGAGAAAGAACGTTTTGAAACTTTTGATCGAGAACGAAAAGACGTGCAAAGCTCTGTTAATAACTTGAATAAAATTATTCAAGACATGGATGAAAGCATGGTCAAACAATTCAAAGCAGTCGTTGATGAAGTTAATGCAGCCTTGCCCCAATCGTTTGCAAAATTATTTGGTGGAGGCAGTGCTGCTTTAGTTTATACTGATCCAGACGACTTATTAAATACAGGAATTGATATTAAAGTTAATCCTCCAGGCAAAAAGATTACCAACATTAACTTGCTTTCTGGTGGGGAAAAATCTTTGGTTGCCTTAAGTGTTTTGTTTTCAATCTTAAAGGTTCGTCCACTTCCCTTAGTAATTTTAGATGAAGCTGAAGCTCCTTTAGATCCAGCTAATGTCGAGCGTTTTGCTAAGTATATTAAGAATTTTACTGATGATACTCAGTTTATTGTGGTGACCCATCGAGAAGGAACAATGGAAAATTGTGATGTCTTGTATGGTGTGACTATGGAACAAAAGGGAATCACTAAAATTGTTAAAATCAAGTTAAACCAAGCAAAAGTTCTGGTTGATGCAGAAGCTGGTTTAGAGCGTCCTGAAGTTTAGTCTGCTTTTCTTTTTATTGGAATTCTATATAATTAACAAAGATAATCATTGGTTTATTGCCTAGAATAAAGGAAGTAAATGAGTAGAAAAGCTGGCATTCTTTTAAGTGCGGTGTTTGCAATCTTAGTTATACTTTGAATCTGAACACTTGTAGTTCCAAAAGATAGCATTAGCATCGGAGGATCAACTTCAGTTGACCCGTTAATGCAACGTTTAACAAATGAATACAAAAAAACAAGTAAAGAAAGTTTTATTTATGCCTCTTCTGGATCACAGGGAGGGATTAAAAACATTGAATCAAATGCTTATAAAATGGGGTTTATTTCTAAAGAAATTGCTGCTGATGACACATCAATTTCTTTAGTGGAAAACGGAAAAACTAATGGCTTAACCTCTGATCTTAGTGATGAAAACCAAATTGCTAGTTATTTACAAAATACTCGTGGTTTTGGTGATCAAAAACATAAACTTCAAATTGCTCTTGATGCAATTATCATTGTTTATCATGCACCAACTATCTTTAATGAGCAGTTTAAAGAACGTTTTACAATTACAATTGAAAACCAAGTGGTCGATGTTGCTTCTGAAGAGTTAATCAAATTAATTTATGATAAAAATCCTACTTGGGATAAAATTGCTACATCTTTAAGTCGAGCCCAACCACTTGATGGAGATCAGGAGGTTATTGCCAAGTTAGCAAGCGATCGTGAAAACCAATTAAAAGCTTTTTCTCGTGAGCCAGGTTCAGGAACAAGAAACTCTTTTGAACACCAAATGAAACTAGATTCAGATTTAAGTTCAACGACTAATTCTAGTGTTTTGAACTCGAATGGAATGATGTTTCAAGAAATGGCGCGTGCTTCATCTTTTGGTTATCTTTCTTTAAACTATTTAGATGCTGTTAAGGAAAAAAGCGATTTGAACTTATTGACAATCAAGGCTAATGGAACTACTTATGATCCATCCCAACTAGAAGATTTTACTGATTATCCTTTAACTCGTCCTTATATCGGGTTATTTAAGGCTAATTTAGATAGTAAACTTTTAAACAAAATTGCTGCTTTCATTGCTTGGATGGTATTAGCACAAAAAGATGTTGATAGCATTCCTGCTTTACAGTATAAAAAAGAGGGTTTGACCCCAAGATTTGGTTTGGATGGAGTGGAGTATGAAGTCAATGCTTAAGATAAGAAAGAAAGAAAGAAAAGAACCTTCAATGACTAAAAAAACTCGAAAAGAAGAGAAAAAGTTTAGTAATCATCATTTTTTTCATAAGTCTCAAGCTCCAGATGATTTTAAAATCAACGCTTCAAGACCAAAAAGTTCGCTTGGTGATGTCTCGGTCAAAACCTTTATTTATTTATTCACTTTAATTGTGGCTGCTTTGTTATTGATCATCTTGATATTTGTAGCAATTAAGTCTGGAAAAATCTTTAAACAAGAAGGGTTTTTCAAGTTTATTTTTGTTGACCGTTGACAACCAGGACCTAATAATACTTGAAGTGCTCATGATCGTGCTGGTTCTTATTATGGGATTGGAGGAATTATTGCCTCTACTTTGCTAATGATGGTGTTTGCGTTGTTGTTCGTGGTTCCATTAACGCTTTTTTCTGCGCTTTTCATAAGTGAATATATGAGTAGAAGAGTGCAAAACTTTTGCATGGGAGTAATTAAGTTAATGGCTGGGATTCCTTCAGTTGTTTTTGGACTCTTTGCTATTAATCAGGTAGGACCAATGTTTATTAAGATGGGCGCAATTACAAATGGTAACTTGATGACTGCTTCATTCACTTTGGCATTTATGGCTTTGCCAACGATGGTCAGCCTAACTTATAACGCCTTACAAACTGTTCCTGATGCTTATCGTTATGCATCTTTGGGTTTAGGAATTTCTAAAGAAGAAACAACTTTTAGTATTGTACGAAGAAGCGTAACTCCAAAAATTATTTCTGCAGTGATTATGGGGATGGCTCGAGTAATTGGTGAAACGATGGCTGTGATTTTAATTGCAGGAAACTCAGCAGCAGGACTGGATAGTAGTAATGGATTTAAAGGATTTATCTTTTCTTCAATCAAAACTTTAGCAGGAACAATTGGGTTAGAAATCTTAGAAAATTCAGGTTCTTATCACGAGTCTGCTTTATTTGCGATTGGATTAATTCTTTTTATTCTTGTGATTATTATTAATTTAACGATTTTATTAATTTCTAATGCTGATTATTTAAAGAAACGATTTCAAAGACTTCATAAAGTAAGAATTGATCCTAATCGTTCAGAAGCTATCAAAACTACGACTGGTCATGATAACAAACAGTATAGTGATTATGAACTGAAAGTAATTGTAAAAGCAAATGCAGGTAATAAAATTAATAAGTCACTAAAGTCAGCAGTGGCGTTGTTCTTTATGTGAACTTCGGTGTTAATTGTTTTTGCTTTTGCAATTTGAATTCTTGGTGATATTTTGATTGAAGGTTTAATTGGATTGCAACACATTGATGCCTTTATTAGTGTTAAGGGTCAAGCAGGAATCTTTGCTGCTTTGTTTACAACTATTCTTTTAATTCTTTCAACCCTTTTGTTTGCAATTCCTTTGGCTTTGGGAACAGCAATTTATTTAAGCGAATATGCAAATAAAAATTCAATCACCACGAAGTTTATTCGTTTTATGATTAGTTTGTTGGCATCAACTCCTTCAATTGTTTTTGGGATTTTTGGTCTTTCGATCTTTATTGTTATGTTTAAATTACCAATGAGTATTTTCGCCTCTTCTTTAACAATGGCGATTGTAGTGATTCCAATGTTAACTTCTAACTTTGAAGATGCTTTAACTCAGGTACCAGATAATATTAAAGAGGCTGGATCAGCTTTAGGTTTAAGTCGCAGTAAAGTACTTTTTAAAATCACCATTCCTAATGCAATTAAGGGAATTGTGACTGGAATTATTTTGGCAATGGCAAAGATTATTGGAGAAACTGCTCCAGTTTATCTAACCTTAGGAACAGCACTAAGAATGCCAAGTGAAGGTTTCTTAGCAAGCGGAGCTACTTTAACTACTGAAATTTATATGTTAGCTTCTGAAGGAGGCGGAGGAGAAGCTACTTCAATTGCCTTCCTGTTCTCGTTAGTGACAATGGTTTTAGTCTTTAGTTTAAATGTACTTAGCGAAAGAGTGACTTCAAGAGCTAAAAGTTTCAAAGTTTGGTTCTTGCGTTTAAAAGCGATTAACTGAACTGGAATTTTCCATTATCATTACAAGGAGTTCTTCAGAAAAACTTGGCAACAAATCAAGAAAAAATTTAAAGCTTTCTCACGTCGTTTTGGTTGAAAGACTATTAAAACTCAACTAAAAAAAGAGTGAAAAAACCGTTGGATTATTAAAAAGATTACTCAAAAAAAGGAGGTTCATGATTATGAAGATTAAGAAAAATAAACAAAATTCTGCTCCCAAAAAACCTAAAGCTAAGAAAACCAAAGATCATCGACCTCGTACTAAAAAACACCATCAAAGTGTTTTTAAAGTCTTACACCAAAAACACCAGCAACAAAAGAACCAAAAGATTGATGAATTAGAAATGATTGCAGCAAAACTTGCTCATGAAGGTGATCCTGAAAAACCAAGAAATGGTAGTGGAGGGAAAAAAGAAGTTATTGTCAAAGTAAACGAATTTAATTTCTTTTATAATAAAGGTAAGAAGCAAGCGTTGTTTGATATCAATATGGATATCAAAGAAAATACCATCACTACTTTTATCGGGCCTTCTGGTTGTGGTAAATCGACGTTGTTACGTTCAATCAACCGGATGAATGATTTGGTTGAGGGTAGTGTTTCAAGCGGAGAAATCTTGGTTTTTGATCAAAATATTTTTGATTATGGTTATGATGTTACTGAATTAAGGACTGATGTGGGAATGGTTTTTCAAAAGGCCAACCCGTTTCCAATTTCGATTTATGAGAATGTTGCTTATGGACCGCGTTCACAAGGGGTTAAGAAAAAAAATGTCTTAGACCAGTTGGTGCAAGATGCTTTAGAAAAGTCCGCTTTATGAGAAGAGGTTAAAGATAATCTTCACGGACCTGCTTTAGGGTTGTCAGGGGGACAACAGCAACGTTTGTGTATCGCTAGAGCAATTGCAATGCATCCTAAAATTCTTTTGATGGATGAGCCAACCTCAGCTTTAGACCCAATTGCAACTTTAAAGGTGGAAGAGTTGGTTTTAAATCTAAAAAAAGATTATACCATTATTATGGTGACGCACTCGATGGCCCAAGCTACTCGGATTAGTAACTACACTGCCTTCTTTTTAAAAGGAGAGTTAATTGAGTATAGTACTACTAAAAGAATGTTTACCAACCCCAAGGATAAACGTACTGAAGACTATATTTCAGGAAGATTTAATGGATAGGAGGTTATTTAAAAATGTCAATCAATAAAATTTTAGACCACGATGTTGACGTGATTAAAGACCAGTTAGATGGATTAATTAAAAAAGTTGAAAAACAGTATAACGATACGTATCAGGCTTTAACAAAAAAAGATTATAAGTTAGCCCAAAAAGTGGTTGATAATGATAAGAAAATTAATGAACAACAAAACGAGTTTATTAGCACGGTTTTGTGAAAAATTGCAAAACAAAACATGGTTGCTGGGGATTTACGGTTTGCGATTGGTTCAGTTTTAATCGCACGAGAAATTCGGAAAATTGCAAGTTATGCTAAAGCAGTTAGTTATTTTGTTTTAGACTATGAACCAGATATTAAATACACTGAAATTATTGAGCAAAACTTTGATATTGTTTTACAAATGTTAGATTTAATCAATAACTTAATTGATCGTTCTGATGTTGATTTATCTAAAAAAGTTGAAGGTTTTGAAGAAGAAGTAAACCAAGCGTTTGTTCAAACTAGAAGCAAGATTATTGACCGTATGCGTCATTCAGAAAGTGATCAAGAAGCTTTGTTACTTTATACTTCTTTGCGACAATTAAAAAAACTTGAACGTGCTGCTGATCACATGGTTGGGATTCAAGAAATTTTAAACTTCATTCGAACAGGAAAATTTCAAGAAATCAGTCCTCGAGATGACGAGGGTGATGATGTTCTTGATGAAACTCAAGATTAAGTATTAAAATGGTTAAACTTGAACAGAAGGGATTTATTAAGGATGGGTTTTTGAGATAAATTTAAAAAAAAGCATGATGAAGAGCAAGTGGTCTCACCACCTGATGTTATTAAAACTGGGGGTAAACAAGAAGAAAAACGAATTAAGCTTCTTCAAAAACAAAAAGCCAAACAAAAAAAAGCTAACCAAGCGTTATTGAAGTCTTCTTTGACCTTTTCTAAAGATATTCAGAAGTTATCAAAAAAATACCACCAAGTTGATGACCAGTTCTTTGAGGATTTAGAAGCAATTTTGATTAAAACTGATATGGGAATGAAATTGGTCCTAGGGATTTCTAAAAATTTACAAAAAAAGGTTGATGCCACTACTTCAATGACAACAGTTAAAGATTTGCTTAGTGAGGAGATTTATGAACTTTATCACCAAACTCGCGATAATTATGAAATAGACTTTAAACCTGACCGTTTAAATGTTTTTTTAGTGATTGGAGTTAATGGTACAGGAAAAACTACTTCTGTAGCAAAATTGGCAAATTATTACGCTAGTCAAGGGTTTAAGGTTTTAATTGCTGCTGCTGATACGTTTCGGCCTGGCGCGGTAGAACAATTGCAAGAATGAACTACAACCAGATTAGAAAATGTTGATTTATTTACGATGAAAACTTCTGATCCTTCATCAGTGATTTTTGATGCTTTAAAAAAGGGTCAAGCAGAAAATTATGATTTATTAATTATTGATACAGCAGGAAGACTACAAAATAAAGTTAACTTAATGCAAGAACTAGAAAAAATGAATACTATTGTTCATCGCTTTGATAAAAAAGCACCTCACGAGACTTTATTAGTGATTGATGCTACCACTGGACAAAACGGGGTGATGCAAGCTGAGCAATTTGATGAAGTCACCAACATTAGCGGGATTATTCTTACCAAGATGGATGGAACTTCTAAGGGTGGAATTGCTTTAGCGATTAAAAACCAGTTAAAAATTCCAGTTAAATTAATGGGAATTGGAGAACAAGTTGAAGATTTAATTCTCTTTAATGTTGATGATTATATTTATGGATTAACTAGTGGATTTATGGAAAATGAGGCAGAAAATGAGTAACTTAGTTGCCACCAAACTCTATCACTCCCGTTTGTTTGCAGCCTATGGAAGTTTGTTAACTGAAAAACAACAAACTTATTTTGAATTATATGTCAATGAAGATTATTCGCTAAACGAAATTTCTGTTGATTATGAAATTAGCCGTGCAGCAGTTTCTGATTCGATTAATAAGACGATTAAAGTTTTAGAAAACTTTGAATTAAACTTACAAATAGTTGCTAAAACTGCGACTTTACAAGCAATAATTAGTCAATATGAAAATAGTTTCGACCAAGAGGTTAGTGGTATAATTAAGAAACTTAAGGAGCTAGTTTAGTGAAAGTTTTAATGCTTGGAGATGTTTATGGAAGTGAGGGTCGTTTAATTCTTCAACAAGAATTACCCTCTTTAATTACTGATCAAAAGATTGATTTTGTTGTTGCTAATGGGGAGAATGTCACTCACGGCAAATCAATTACTTTTAAACATTTCCAAGCATTAAAATCGTTTGGAGTTGATGTGATTACTAGTGGCAATCATATCTTTAAAAACAAAGCGGTGCTTGACTACATTGCTTCTACTCCTGACCTTTTAAAACCTTTAAATATGTCTAGTTACACTCCAGGTTCTGGGTATGTAATTGTTAAGAAAAATGACAAAAAGATTTGTGTTTTAAACTTAATGGGAACAAGTTTTATGGATAAGGCAAATAATCCTTACGAAGCTATGGATGCTTTTCTAGCCCAAAAACTTGTTTATGATCTTTTGTTGGTTGATTTTCATGCTGAGGCTAGTGCAGAAAAGGCTGCTTTTGCGTGAAATTATGATGGGCAAGTGACTGCGGTTGTAGGGACTCACACCCATGTTCAAACTGCTGATGAACGGTTATTGCCCAAGGGAAGTGCTTTTATCACTGATCTTGGTATGTGCGGGGCAACTGATTCAATTATTGGTGCTGATCCTAAAAATGTCATCATTAAGGAAAAAACTGGTTTACCTGTTGTTTTTGAACCAGCAACTTCAATCCACCAACAGTTGTGTGGAGTGATTATTGAAATTAATGATCAGACTAATCAAGCTATGGAAATTAAACGGATTTTTTTAAAGAAAACTAAAAATTAGTTTTATCAAAGAGAGGGAAAACGATGTCAAAAAGTAGTGGGATTTCAATTATTATCATTGTAGTAATTATTTTAGCCGCTTTAGTTGCTTTATATTTTTTTGCTTCCCTACTTTTAAAAATTAAAGCCTTTGGTTCATTAAAGTTTCATCCAAATCATAACCAAACTCCAGAATTAATAAAAAAGAAGGCTTTTATTACTAGTGATGGGTATGAGTTACGATGGTATGGAGAGGTTAAACCTGATGATGAAATAATTATTTTGGGAGTTCATGATTTTGCTTTGGGAGCAAAAAGTTTTGAACAGTTAACTAAGAATTTGACTAGTATTGATTTGAAGATTAGTCTAATTAGTTTTGACCAACGTAATTTTGGTCAAAACAAAGTCCAGGATGCTAAGGATCGTAGTAGCATAGCTGTTCTTAGTGATTTAGAACAAATTCTTAATTATTGCAAAACCACTTATCCAGGTAAACAGTTGTATCTTTATGGTAGTGGTTTTGGGGCTAATATTATTGTTACTTTTATGAAAAAACGCGGTTACTTGGTTGATGGGATCGTGCTTGATTCGATGATTAATTTTAAACCAGATAAAAATTCTTCAGCAATTACAATTGCTTTAATTAAGGGAACTTTGTTTGCTTATACAAGAATGGTTAAAATTAATCTTAGCGCAGCAGATTATAATGTGTCTGATAAAGATGTTCAAAGTTTGGCTCAGAACTTAAATAGTTTTAGTGAAATTACTGTACGAGAGTATTTTCAAAATAAAAAACTGGTTAAGACTAGTTTAAAAGCTTCTGGTTTAATTACCAAACCAGTGTTAATGTTGAATGGTTCTGATGATGTTTTTCAACTCTCAAGTAAAACTACAAAGTTTTACGACCAGATTAGTTATTCTCAAAAACATCATCAATGAATTGCTGATAAGAAACACGATTTGCTCCTTAATCCAAACCAAGAGATGTTGCAGAGTTTAATTGAATGGCTAAAAAATAATGAACAAGAAAAAAACGACTAAACCAACCAAACCATCAAATCGAATTAACTTTAACCAAATCATTTTTCCTGATAAAAACTACGGAAAAGCTTTTTTTGTGGTTGGAATTGTTTTTTGTGCCCTGGCTTTTGTTGGTTATATTGATTTATCTATTGCACTTGGTGAAATTAATAATATTAATTGGTTAAAAATTGATTCATTAAACGTTACGATTCATATTAAACAGTTTACCATTATTAGTGCTGTGGTTAGTTTTGTGTGTGGGTGACACAGTTCGCTGTGATTTATTCTTGCTTTTGCTACCAAACCACGATTAAGTTATCACCAAGAGTTTCTCAAGGCGACTGCTTTGTTTACCTTTAATTTCTTGGCTTTCTTTTGTTTAATTCGCTTCTTAAAAAAAATCAATGACCCCAAAGAAACGATTAATAGTATTATCTTGACTGATATTTATTATTACAAGAAACAAAACTGAGTGTGGGTTTATGTGTTAAAGATTAGTAGCGTCATTTCAATGGTGTTTTTCTCTCCCTTCATGATTGTTAGTATCTACTTATTTTTAGAAATTGATTATGCTTTGTTAAAAAATAGTGATATTCGCGATAAGATTGCGCTTGCTTCATTAAGTTTTTTTGCGACATTCTTCTTTATTTCGATTCCTTTTCTGGTTTACACTTTCAAAGACCGTCAGTATTTATCATGAATGCTTGATTATGACGAAGAGTATTTAAACACAGTTGATGCTTTGGATAAGAATATTAAAATTAACAAATTCTTGAACTGAGGGTTGGATCTACTAATTTTATTAACCGTTTTGTGAATTTTTGTAATTGATGTTTTGATGATTAATACTTTTTCTCCTGATAGTATGTTTAGTTATCATTATGCTTGGATTTATCTTTTGTGTTTGTTTTCCTTTATTACAAGTGCTTTTTGTTTGGGAGTGAAAAAATATTTTTTAGAATCAAACCTTGCTTCACCCTTGTGAGTAGGGATTGTTGATTTGCTAACTCTAAACATTTTCTTTTGTCTTTATAGTATGATTTTTACCCTTCGTGCTAATTTTAAAGATAATAATCGGTTCAAAATCATCAATAAAAAGTTAAATTTATTGATGATTAACACCTTAATGATTAACGCAATTCTTCTGTTTGGCTTAGTGATTGCTTTAATTTGTTTAATCCAACTTGATGTTTTAAAAGGATGGAAAATCGGACTTGTTTTTAGTATACTTTCATTGACGTTGCTGTGATTAATCTTAAATCTTGGTAAGGTGCGTGATTATAAGGTTTATCTTTTAAAGTTAAATTCATTTTTCTGAATTGATTGTTGTACTTTAAATGTGGTGGGAATAATTACGAACTTAGTTGCTTGAGGATTTAAAAAGAATTTAGTTAAACAACAACATTGAATTTAAGGGTTATTAACTATTGGTTGGGAAGGTATGTATAGTATGAATCAAAGTCTTTTTACAAGTGAATCGGTGTCTGAAGGACATCCAGATAAAATCTGTGACCAGATCGCCGATAATATTTTAGATTATATTATTGATCAAGATCCAAATGCTAAAGTTGCTATTGAGGTCTTTGCTACAACCAACTTTTTGTTGATTGGTGGTCAAGTTAGTGCCAATTTTGCAGTTCCTGATGGTGTCTATGAGCAAATTGCTCGCAATACTTTAAAAGAAATTGGTTATGTTGATAAGAGTTATGGAATTGATTATCAAACTTGTGAAATTCTGATAAAGGTAGAAGCACAATCAAGTGATATTGCTGTAGGAGTTGATTTGCTTGATGGTGAAATTGGTGCAGGAGATCAAGGAATCATGTTTGGTTATGCTACCAACGAAGCACCAACAATGCTCCCTTTACCGATTTCAATCGCTCATGATTTAGTGCAAACTGCAACCCAATTAAGAAAAAGTGGTGAGTTTAAGCATGCTCGTCCTGATATGAAATCACAAGTAACAATTGATTATCAAGAACCTAATCATCCCAGAATTGCTACTATTTTAATGTCAATCCAACATGACCCTGAAGTTGATATTAAAGAATTTAAAGCTTATATTCACGAAAAAATTATGAAGAAGGTAGCTAGGGATTTTGGTTTAAATACTGATTTCAAGGTTTTAATCAACCCGACGGGACGCTTTGTAATTGGAGGACCTCAAGGTGATACTGGCCTGACTGGTCGGAAGATTATTGTTGATACTTATGGGGGAAGTTCTCGTCACGGGGGAGGTGCTTTTAGTGGTAAAGATGCTACTAAGGTTGACCGTTCTGGAGCATATATGAGTCGGTATGTCGCTAAAAACTTAGTGGCAGCAGGATATGCTGATCGCTTAGAAATCCAGGTTGGTTATGCGATTGGTGAACCAAATCCAGTTTCAATTGCTATTGAAAGTTTTGGTACTCAAAAAGTTAATGACGAAGTAATTCTTGCTGCAATCAACCAATTTTTTGATTTCTCTGTTGGAGGGATGATCGAAACTTTGAAATTAAGAGAACCAATCTTTAAAAAAACCTCAACTTATGGTCATTTTGGTAAGAACGAATTACCTTGAGAACAACTTGATAAGGTTGAAGAATTAAAAGCTTTTTTAAAAACTTATTCAAAATAATTTTTCAATTAGCACTAAATTGGGTAATGGCTCGAGGGTGCTTTTTATTTACCAAAAATCAAGTAGAATTACAATATAGAAGTAAGGTGACAAGGATGATAAAACCGATTGCTAATTTGGTAAATAACGATCGTGATGTTCAAGTGATTGGGAGAATTGAAAGGGTGATTCTTTCTACTGGAAGTAATGGGCAAAATTATATGATCATTAACCTGGTGGACCAATCTGGTCGCATTGAGGCGAGAAAATGATTAGTTCAGGATGGAGATGTTGAAACAATTAAGCCAAATGAGATTATTTTGATTGAAAATGGTGTTGCAAGTGAATATCGGAATCAGTTACAACTAAAAGTGCAAAACTATAAAATTCTTGATCAAGAAGAGTTGAAAAAGTGGAATTTGAGTTATGATGATTTTTTTATCAGTGCACCATTAGATGTTGAACGAGAATACCCAAAGTTAATCGAATTAATTCAAGGATTTAAGAATCAGGATTACAAGGCAGTTACTCTAAAAATTTTAAATGATAATGAAGCAAAATTTAAGAAGTATCCAGCAGCAATGACAATTCATCACAATGTTCAGTCTGGTTTGTTTTGACATAGTTACACGTTAGTGCGTGATTGTTTAGCAATTAAACCAAACTATGCTTATGCGCAAGTTGATTGGGAGTTAGTTGTTTGTGGAGCAATTTTACATGACATTGGCAAGGTTGTTGAAATGGCTGATGTCGGAGCTACTGATTATAGCTTAGAAGGAAAGCTTTTGGGTCATATTTCAATTGGAAATACGTTTGTGGCTGAAGCTGCTAAAAGTTTAGGAGTTTTTTATAAGGATGATGGTGTTATTAACCCTAACATTACTTTATTAGAACACATGATTTTAGCAAGTCATGGTAAAAATGAGTATGGATCACCTGTGGAGCCGTTGTTGATTGAAGCAATTATTCTTTCTACCTTCGATAACTTAGATGCTAAAATCTTTAAAGTAAACGATGAACTTCAAAAAATTGGTTATGGTGAATGAACTCCTCGAATTCCTACCGAAGATATGAAAATGTTTTATAATCACACTTCAGAAAAAGAGAAATAAAAAAACCAAGTACTTACTTGGTTTTTTACTTTACTAATGCTAATCGATTTTCAACAAATCGATAATTTCGGTGTTTGGTTTTAAAGTTGCATGATTAGTTTTGTTGGTAATAACATAACCTTCATTTTTAAGATATTTAGGAATGACATGCTCGTGATAGTGCATTACCACTTGATAAGCTTCTTTTCCTTGATTAGAAGTATAATTAATTCCTTTGATTTCTAATGGTCCTAAAGCAGTTAACATTTTCTTAGCAACAATTTTCTTAGCTAAGGCAATTGCAACTAGGTAGTCATCTTCACATGAAGAATAGTTTTCAAAGTGTTTTTTAGGAATGATCAAGGTATGACCATTACTATTGGGATTAATATCTAAGAAAGCCAAAACCATTTCATTTTCATAAACAATATCACTAGGAACTTCGTGACGAATAATTTTGCAAAACAAACATTCTTGTTCGAGGTTATTTTTAATCAGAGTCTTCATCTTCATCATTGACCTTAATATACCCGATTAGGGCATCATAAATCGGTTGGTATCAAATATCATTAGGATTAATGTAACGTTTATAAATTCCGTTCTTTGCGTTTTCGATCGCTTGAGAATCACTATCTGCAGTTAAGTACAACAGATCATCTAATAAAGCTTGTTTGGCAGTTGTGCTTAAGTTAAGAATATCAAGTGTTTGTTGTTGGGTGAAGTTGGTTTTTCAGTCAGTTTCTAAAACATCAGGATTAGTAGTATCGTTTCCTAAGTGAAGTTTATAAGCAACATTTTGACCATTCAAAGTTGTCTTGGCATTGTTATAAACGCCTTGAATTCCAAGATAATTTTCTTGATTATTATCGCTTCAATTAAAACTAATTGTTTCTCCACTAGAAAGAGTTAGGGTTAAATCATTACTTTGAGCACTGCTTGGTACATAAACATAAGTTTTCTTATTTAAATAATAATAACTTGGACCAACAGGAACTTGAGTAGTAGGTGTGTATTCACTAAAACTTCCCCCAGTGATTGTTGCACTACTGGTTCAAGTGTCACTGCTATCTTGAGGATTTAATTCTACTCAAGTATTCAAAGCAAGATTATTTAAAGTGTTGCTGGTGCTATTTGTAGTTGTGGTTGTAGCAATATCACCAAGTAAATCTTGTAAATAAATCGGTAATGCTAAGACAACATCAACTTGGTTATTAACATCAGTGGTACTTTGGAAGGTAAAATCATATTTTGTTGAGTTGTTTCCTACCAGTTTGTTAATTAAGAATGAAGGCCCATTAACATTAGCAAGTTTAGCTTTAGTACTATCATTAATGTTAAGGTTTCCTCCCAACACAGAAGTTACAGTCCCTCCACTACTTTTAACAATACCTTGGAACCCACCTTGGTTAAAGAAAGGATCTAATCCTGAAGTGTTTAAATTAGCGTTCCCAACAGTTGAAACTAAAGTTGCTAGAGCAGTGGTAAAACTATTTAAAGTAGTATCACTGGTAATGGTGTTAAGGTTTAAAACATCATCACTATTAGCAGTAGAAGCGTTATAAGCGCTGTTTAACAAATTATTAACTTTGGTAATGATTGCGTCATCTTTTTTGAAACTAAACGCCCAAACCATCTTGTAGGTTGGTGTATAACTTGCTCGGCCGTTGCTTGTTCAAGTTTGCACATCTTTAGCTAACAAGGAATCTCGATTTAAAAATAAACTTGTTTTAGTTAAGTTTTCTAATGTTTGGTCTCCTAATCCTCCACTCAAATTTCCATTATTGGTACGCATCTTGTAAAGATCGCCTTTTAAGTATTGCATTGCCATAATTTTTTCAGTTTCAGGGCTTTGGTTAGCAATGTAGTTTTCAAAGCGTAAAGCTAAAGCTTCACGACCACTTAAAGGAGTAGTGTTAAGAATGTTAGCGCCTAAACTTGTTTTGCTACTGGTTAAATCTGTTGCTACTAAATTAGCATCACTTAAAAGGGTTTGGTCCTTAACAATATAAAATTCACTAGTGGTTAATGATTGCCCGGTAGGAGAAAATTCTTTGTTTGTTAAAGAGTTTCTTAAGTCTAATGATTTAGAATAAGTTCCAACCCGAGGAACTTCATGTTTAGCTACTCAACGAATTAACTTTGATGAATCACTTGGATCAGTAAACCAAATTGAAAGGGTACTTTCTCTACCGCTGTTGTCTCGAGTTCCCCCATCAGTATCTAAGTAACTATTGGGATTTAAACCACCAAAATAATATTGCTTTTGATCATCTAAAGTTTTTGTTCCATCAGTAGAAACCGCTTTGGTGTAATTAGTAAATAGTAATTCTAAAGTTAAATTGTTAGCAATTGTATTAAATTCTTGATAGTAGTAGTTGGTACTGTTATCAACCTTACTTGGATCAAGACTGCTTGTAGCGTTAGTGATGAGGTTATTGATATTTTCATCAGTTAATTTTAATCGTGAAGTATTTGTACTATTTAAAACATCTTGAGAATAACGGGTAGTTGATTTAGTGTTGATTCAATCTAAAATTAAATTTTTAGCACTATCACCAGTCAACCCACTTAAATCACCAACTTCTAAAGCTGAATCTCCAAATTTCAAGATAACTTCATCATTGTTGTCTGGTTTTAGGTTGTCATAACGTTTATGTTCATTGCTTGAATTAGATCCACAAGCAACCACCGTGGCTGTTGTTGTGATGGTTAGACCTGTAATTGTTAAAATTGATAATATTTTTTTCATTATGATCTCTCCTTCTGACTAGCGACTTGATAATCTCAATAAGTAGCATTTTCAATGTCTGAGTATCCTACAGGCAAAGTCTTTAAAGGTTTATAATCATTTTCTGGATTGTCGATTGGAACATTGTTATTAGATTTTGCTCAAGTGTTTCATCCATTTTCAAAAGCATCCTCGACACTATTGCTAATATCATTACCAACATTATTTAAAACATCTAAGATATATTGACGATATTTGGTGTAAATTGTGGTTTGGGTCGCATAGGCACCAATTCCAAACAAATCATAAGTTGCATTAGAAGTAGGGAAAATTAAATCAAAAAGTTCACTATCATCAAGTCCTAGAATTTCTTTGAAATAAGTTCAAGCACTAATTCACATATTGGTACTTGTAGCACTACTACTTGGAATTGCTGAGGCAAGATAACTTTGGACCTCACTATTTAAATCATACTTTTCTTTAGTATTAGTAATCCCGATAGAAGCTAACACCGAACTATTGGCAAGGAACTGTAAATACTTGTTACCAAAACTTGTATTCAAGTTATTGTATTGATAATAACTAGTAGCATCAGCATTAGTATAATCATAAGTTTGGTTCTTAATCGCGTTTTTTACCACACTACTGTTACTATTATTGTTTAAATTACGACTAATTGATTCGATTGCTTGATAGTTGTTAATCAATGCTTGATTACCATCAACAAAACTAGTGGTAGAAAGTTTGGTTTGACTTGTTAACCCATTGGCATCCTTCAATAAGCCATAACCTTCAATTCTGGTAATGTGAATTCCATCAGTATCAACAAAACTAATAATTCCTTGGGTGTTATTTAAAACCTGATAAACATTATTTGTTCCACTAGTTCGACGGTTCATACTAGTAATTCAGTTTGTAATCGCTTTTTGTTGATCACTTAAATTTGTAGTAACACTACCATCATTTTCAACAGTAGGAGCACTAGTATTGCTAGTATATTCAGTTGCAGAACTTTTTGCCAAATAATCATAAACTGAATATTTTAAAATGTCACTATAATCACTACTTATAGAATCCATGGTTAAAAGCTTGGTGTGTTGGTTTAAACTAAAATCACTGGTAAAAGTATCAGTTCAAGTATAGTTTTTTCCTGCCTGGTTAGTTCAATTACTTAAACTTCCTCCGCTATTCATTAATTGGTCTCAAGAATAATCACTAGATCCACTCACCATTGTCTTGGTATTATCAGTTGAACTTGTTCCGCCTCAATTACCTTGGTTAACAAATAAATTCATAAAGTTGTAAAGTGATCCGACATCAGCTTGGTTAGCAACATTATCAGCGATATAACCAGCGTTATTAATGTTGGTTGAAAGAGTATTGGTACTAGTTAAAGGTTTAATGATAAATTCAGAAATTGCTAATGGTTTTTTAGTATTAAAGTATTGGTTAGCAAAATAACGTTGAGCATTAGAAAATAATCCCTTTGTTGAAGCGTTGTTAGAAATACTGCTATTATCAGTTAAACTAACATAAGAATTAATTGCAGCAAACTTCGCTACTCCTGCACCTTTTCCATCAATTTTAGGTTTGTAATTACTGGTTGGTGTTCCTGAACTATCATAATCAGTGGTGTAAGTTGAACAAGCACGAGCAATGATTTCCTTCGCTCAAGTGGCAGGATCACCAAGGACACTACTTTTGAAAGCAGATTGGGTCATCCAGGTGATGTTTGATAGTTGAGCAGTAGTGTTGCTACTTGGACTATTTGTTCCTCCAGTAGCATTAATAAAGTCAATTAAATAAGTTGAGAGTGAATCAAAGTAAGGGTGACTCAAGTTACCAACTTCTATTGCTAATCCCTGAAGCAACTTGGTTAATTCTCCAACCAAATCTAAACCTGAATCTTTAACTCAGTTTGCTCCCCAAGCATTTAAAAGGTTAAAACTAATTCCCCCAATAGTTTGGTTTAATCCTAGAATTTGTCCAGAAAAGTTCTGAATGATTTGGTCGAAAGTTAAAACTTTATTATCTTGAGGAATTGCATAAATTGCATTTAATAACGAATCAATCACCGAAGTGTTGTTAGTTCCTTTCATCATTTGGTTAGTGATATAAACATCTTTGGCATCTTGATATTTTGTAAAAGTTCGGTTTAATTGCTTTTCTAAAGCTTTACGGAAAGTTTCTTCTCATTTCTTTCCATCATCTTTAGCAGCATCGACTGCTTCATTTCACTGACTAATCGCATATTGTCTAGAACTGTTGTATTGTGTTTGCACACTATTGATAAATTCATCATTAATATAAGTGTTATCAGCTTCGACTGCAGCATTAAATTGTTGGTAAAGATCAGATTTAGTGTCGCTCAATTGCTTAGAAACTTGAAAGGCAAAATAGTTCATGAAATCATGAACTGCATTATCATGCCCGCCAAATAAAGTTTCTGCTTTTGCGCTCTTTACTAAGTCATCAGCAGTTAAGTTAAAAATCGGACTTTTTAAAATACTGTTTGTTGCATTATTATCCCCATCACTAGTTTTATTGGTACAAGCAATTACACTGGTGACTGGAGTTACAGTCAAGGTAATCGTTGCCAAAAGACTTAGTAATTTTTTCATAGTTGCCATTCTCCTTTTTGAGTCTTTTTCCCGAAACAAAATAATCTCTTTTTCTTTTTAATCATTGCTAAAATAAATAAAAAGAAAGACTTAGTAATTATAACCCAAAAAGAAAAGTACTAAGGCGGTTTTTAGAAAAATTTGATTGATTAATCCAAGGGTTGTTTATAATAAAATCAACAAAAAGAAAAGGGAAAAGGAAAATGAACTTAGCAAATATTAGAGCGCAGTTTGGTTATTTAAAAAATAATCCACAAGAAATTTATTTTGATAGTAGTGCAACCTTTTTAAAACCTCTAATTGTGAGTCGGGCTGAACAGTTTTACTATGAGCACATTAACGCTAATCCCCACAGTTTTGATTATCAAAACGCTTATCAAAGTAACCAAATTTTAAGTCAAACTAGAAAACAAGTTCAAACCTTCATTAATGCTCGAAGTGAGCAGGAAGTTGTCTTCACAAGCGGTGCAAGTTTTGGGTTAAACCAAATTGCTTTTGGATTGAGGGATTATTTAAACCCTGGTGATGAAATTTTTGTCAGTGATTTAGAACACTCATCTAATCTTGTTCCCTGATTAGTTTTGGCTCAAGAAAAGCAGTTAGTTATTAAAGAAATTCCTTTAACTGAAACTTTTGCTATTGATATTGATCAATTAAGCAAAATGATTACTCCTAAAACTAAGGTGGTAAGTTTTGCTGTGATGAGTAATACAATCGGAATTAGTAATGATGTAAAGAAAATTACAACAGCAATTAAACAAGTTAATGTGCAAACTTTAGTGTGTGTGGATGGTGCGCAAAGTGTAGGTCACCAAAAAACTGATGTCCAAGCTTGAGGAGTAGATTTTTTTACTTTTTCTGCTCATAAAATGTATGGTCCGTTTGGAGTGGGAGTCTTATATGGAAACCAGAATGTTTTAGAAACTTTAAAACCGCTAGTTTTTGGTGGGGGAATGAGTGAGAGTGTGCGAGTTGAACCTTTAAAATATCAATTAACCCCTCTACCAGTGCGTTTAGAAGCAGGAACACCAAACATCGCAGGAATTTATGCCTTTAGTAAAGCTTTGGATTTTATTAATGAGATTGGGATTGAAACAATTCATAATCACGAACTTAAACTCAAAAAATATGCTCAAACAAAGATTAAAGCAGCTAACTTAAATTCTGAACTTGTTTTTTATAATTTAGAAAACGATGCCCCAATGCTTTTATTTAACTTAAAAGGTGTTAACCCTCAAGATATTGCTAGTTTTCTGGCTCATGATTATCAAATCAGTGTTCGTAGTGGAGCTATGTGTGCGCGATTGACTGCTGAACTTGGTTTTAAAATTAGTGTTCGGGTAAGCTTTGGAATTTATAATACGGAGAAAGAAATTGATAAGTTAGTTGAAGGGTTAAAAAATATTGAGCACTTTTTAGATCATATTTTATAAGAAAGGAAAGGAATAAAGATGGATAATCTTAAAAAGAAACGTGAAGTTTTAATGAATCATTACGTTAAGCCTGTGCATTTAGGACTTGTTGATAATTCTCAACTTTATACCAAACGTTTGCAATCAGATAGTTGCGCTGATGAGTTAACCCTACAAGTTGATGTGAGAAATGGAGTGTTTCAGAGTCTGCGCTTTGAAGGTAGTGCTTGTGTAATTGCTACTAGTAGTATCGATTTATGGTGCGACTTTTTAATTGGTAAAAGTTTAGCCACTGCTCAAAGTTTGCTTAATGAATACCTTTCAATGATTTATAAAGGAACAATTCCTCAAGATAATTTAAGCGAGTTAATGATTTTTGAAAATCTTCACCATCAAAAAGGAAGATGAAAATGTGCAACTTTAGGAGCAGAAGGGATTATTGATTTTATTAACCATGCTAAATAATAAGCCAATCTTAAGAGGACAATATTTAAAGTTACAACAAAATCTTGATCCAGAATATCAAAACCAAGCTCAAGCACTGATTGATGTGGGGTTTATTAATTTTGTGCGCCAAAAAACAATTAAAAGTTTAGCTTTATATGTTGCTAGAACCTATGAAGTTGGCACATTAACAATGATTAAGTATGCACTTGAACATTCGATTGCAGTTTATTTACCAAAGGTTAATCAGGATAAAACAATGGACTTTTATCAAATTTTTAATCTTGAAAAAGATTTAACCTTTAATTCTGCTTTAAAAATCTGAGAACCAGTTCCTAACATTACTTCGCTTTTAACCCAAGAAATTCAACTTGATGCTTATTTTCTCCCTTTAATTTGTTTTGATAATCGTTTAAATAGAATTGGTTCTGGTCAAGGTTATTATGATAGTTACTTTAAGGGGCGAAATTATCATGGTTTGGTGGTTGGTTTAGCTTTTGAAACTCAACACACCAAGCAGTTAATTGATAGCGAACCCTTTGATCAACCTTTAAGTGCAGTTATTAGTGAAAAAGAAGTTTATTATCGCAAACTAAGTGAAATATAACCGCTATTGTTTTGTCTTTGCTGATGTTTTTTGAAAAAATAATCGCTAAAATAAAAGCATAGGAAGAAGGTTTGGTAATGATTAATGTTGATTTATCACAAACAGGTTTAAAAGCTTTGGATCAAGAAATTGATGTAACAAAAGTAAAACAAATTCATGAAATGATTTTTAAAAAAACTGGTGCAGGAGCAGATTTCTTGGGATGGTTAGACTGACCAAAAACTTATGATCAAAAAGAGTATGCTTTAATGAAAGAAGTTAGTCGAACTTTAGCCAAGAAGATTGATTATTTAGTTGTCATTGGGATTGGTGGTTCTTATTTGGGAACTCGTGCTGCTGATGAAATGATCCGCGGGTTACACCCAGTTAATGGTGTGAATCTAATTTATGCAGGAAATACCATTTCTTCAACTTTTACTGCGCAACTTAAAGAATTTTTAAAAGATAAGAAATATGGGATTTGTGTTGTTTCTAAATCAGGGACAACAACTGAGCCTGGAATTGCTTTTCGGGTATTTGAACAGGAGTTGGTTACTCAGGTTGGTGAACAAAAAGCTAAGGAACTAATTATTGCAGTTACTGATAAAAGTAAAGGAGCTTTAAAACAACTTGCTGATAACAAAGGGTATCAAACTTTTACTATCCCTGATGATATTGGAGGAAGGTTTTCTGTACTCACCCCAGTGGGAATTTTTCCTTTAATGGTTGCAGGAATTAATACTGATGAAATCATGCAAGGTGCTTTGCAAGCATTGAATGATTTAACTGCTCCTGATTTAACTAATTCTGCTTATCAATATGCAGTAGCGAGAAATTTATTGTTGAATCAAGGTTATAAAACTGAAGCCTTAGTTAATTATGAAATGCAGATGCAAATGGTTGGTGAGTGGTGAAAACAACTTTTTGGTGAGTCAGAAGGTAAGGATGGTAAATCACTATTACCCTCAGCGATGATTTATTCTACTGATCTTCATTCTTTAGGGCAATGAGTCCAAGAAGGAAGTAGAGGGATAATGTTTGAAACTGTGATTAAGATTGCCCAACCAAACGTTGATTTAAAGATCCCTACTGATGCAGATAATTTGGATGGATTAAATTACTTAAAGGAAAAAACTTTCCACGAGGTGAACCAAACTGCTTTAACTGGTGTGGTTGATGCCCACGTTAATAATGGGAAAATGCCTAACATTATTTTAGAGTTTGAAAAAATGGATGGGTTTATGTTTGGATATTTGGTTTATTGGTTTGAACGCGCTGTTGCTATGAGCGGTTATCTTTTGGGGGTTAATCCGTTTAATCAGCCTGGAGTAGAAATTTATAAACACAACATGTTTAAATTACTTGGGAAGCCAGGGGTAAAATAGTTCTTAATTCTTACTATGAAAAACACACTTACGAGTGTGTTTTTTTGTTAAAATTGGAAAGATTTAAAATCCCCAAGTGAGAAAAAATGAAAAAACAATGATTAATTATTTTTTATGCTTGAATGGTAGTTGTACCGATTTTTTGTATTGTTTTAGATTTATTTATGTCAACAATTTCGCCAACGATCAGTAAAAACGGGAATCAGAACCCAACGTCTTATTTTGACCTTTCTGTAATTAACCAGTTTGTTTATTTTTCAGTTTGAGTTACTCTAGGGATTGCTGTTTTTGGTTTGGTTAATTTAATTAACTTATTTACTAACAAAATGCCCCGTTGATTAACCACAAAGAATAACCATACTTTTATTACCAGTATGGGAATTATTATTATGATAGCTTATACTTTAATGTTGATTTTTAATCCTGAACGTGAGAATCGTTTTGGCGTGTGATACAAGACTTTGAAGACCATTCTTGAACACTTCATTACTCCTTTGTTATTAATTGTTCTTTATTTTTTTCACCCAACAGGAATGGTTAAAACCCGTAATTATGCAAAAAAAACTGGTTGAATTACCATCATCTTTCCGGTTGTTTATGTTTTGGTGGTTGTGATTCGAGCAGCGATGCTTTATAAATACGGGCCAAAGTCGGATTACTTAACTTGAAACCAAACTAGAAGTTGAAAAGAAGGGGTGTCAATTATCTTTCCTTATGGTTTAAACCCGTGAGAAAAACCTGCCTATTTATGAGCACCAGCACTAGTACTGCTGATTTTCTCTCCCTATGCTCTGGGTAATTTATTAAACTTTCTAAGTAATAAAAGCATGAAAGTGTTTTCAACAAGAAAATCAGACACCCCGCCTAAACGTTCTAAAGCTCATTAAAAAGATGGGAATTTAATCCCTCTGTCTTTTTGCCTGGGAAAACTTTCTGTACAATATGCATCAAAGGGAGATGGAAAAAATGAACGAAACAGAAGTTAAATTTAAATGCCCAAGTTGTGGTGGTAAATATAGTTTAAACGAGTTTTTAGAACATAATTCTGATGCTTGAAATGACTATATCAATAAAAAAACTCAACAACAATTAAAGATCCGTGAAGGTGAAATTCGTCAAGATGAAGTTAGCAAACAAGAACAAGTTTTAAAAATTGAGTTGAGCAAAATTCAACAAGAACACCAACAAAATTTGCAACAAAGTCAAGATGAAATTACTAAGCTAAAGCACCAACTTGTTCAAGAAAACCAAGCTCAAGCCTTAATTGTAGAGCAAACAAAAAATAAACTTAAAGAGCAGTATCAAGATGCGATTAAAAATTACCAAGCTGAAATTCAAAAATTGGAATTGGATCAAAAAGCTCAACTTAAGTTAACTGAAGAAAAGATTGCTGCATTAAAAGCATCAGCAGTACAAGCAAAAAATAGTGAAATTCAGTTATTAACCCAACAGATTAAAAATTTAGAGAAAGAGTTACATGATCAAAAAGATAAAGAAAGTTTAGTTATCCAAACTGAAAAACAAACGATCGAAAAACAATATCAAGATCAGATTAATAATCAGCAATTAGAGATTCAAAGATTAAAACAAGATCAAAAAGCGCAATTGGATTTAGCTCAAACGAATTTAGATGCTCAAAAAGCAGTAATCATGGAAACAAAAAATAGTGAAATTCAGTTGTTAAACCAAAAAATTGAAACTTTAAAATCAGGTTATGATAATGAAGTTAAAACTGCTTTACAGGCCAAAGAGTTGGAATTAAACGAAAAAATTCATCAGTTAGAAAAAGAAAAAGCTGACCTTATTTTAAAAAACAATGAAAATCGTATTATCAATAACAAGATCAAAGGTGAAAACTTTGAACATGAAGTGGAGGGAGAATTACGCAAAGCTTTTGGTTCAAGTGATGATATGATTGAAAAAATCACAGTTGCTGATAAAAAAGCAGACTACCTACAAATTGTTCGCAATAGTCAAAGAAAAGAACTGGGCAGAATTGTTTATGAAGTCAAAAATGCCGAATGATCTGACAAGTGGGAAGCAAAGTTGGTGGTTGATACTGCCCAACAAAAGGCTCAGTATGGAATTTTAGTCGCTACTAAATTTAATGATAAATATCATGATGTGCCCTTTGTCAAAAGTTCAGAAAACGATCATATTTATTTAACTGATGGTGATAGTTTTGTCTTTGTGGCCCAAATTTTGCGAAGAATGATGGAAAACGAAAACTATTATCGTCAAAAGGTAAAAGAATTAAGTACTAATGAGAAAAACGTTTTACTTTCTAAGTATGAAAAAGAGCACGAAGCACTAGAACAATTTTTAATTGAAAAACTTCCAGGATTTAAAAAGAAATTTGAAACTCAATTAGAAGCGATTTTAAAAGTTGGGCATACTTTAAGTAAACAAGTTAATATTTTAGAAACAGCGCATAATACTTTGCAGAAAGAATATACCAAGCGAATTGCTGAAGAATTACAAAAAATTAGTACAATATAATACAAGAAAGTAAGAAGGATATTTAATCAAGATGCCCCCCAAAAACCCAAAAACTAGTAAAGAAACCAAGAGTAGTAAAAAAACTGGTAAAACTTCAAAAACAACTAAGTCAGTAAAATCAAAAAAACCTGGAACTAGGATAGTTAAAGTAATTAAAAGTAGCAAGATTATTAATTCAGTTAATAATCCTTCAATAAAAGAAATTGTTAAACTTCAAAAAAACGCTACTTATCGTCGTGAAGTTAAGAAGTTTGTTGTTGAAGGTATTCACCTAGTTGCTGAAGCGTTAAAAAAAGGAATTGTGGAAGCGGTTTATTTAACTCAAGGTGTTTATGAAGAATTGTACGAATCGTTGCCTACAAGTAATGACCAATACTTTATTATTAAAAATCATGTTGCTGATAAAGTTTCGATGACTGTTCACAACCAAGGGATTTTTGCAGTTTGTAAAATGGTGGCACAAGAAGTTGATTATGACCACGATATCCTTTTGTTAGACCGAGTTCAAGATCCAGGTAACATTGGTACTTTGATTCGGAGTGCGGCTTCTTTTGATTTTAGAACTGTAATTAGTGCTCCGACCTCAGTAAGTTTTTATAATGATAAAGTCATTCGCTCTACTCAAGGAAACTTCTTTCAAATTAATTTGGTTCGAGAATATTTAATGCAAACAATCAATGATTTAAAAGAGGAGGGGTATGTGATTATTGGTACGCAAATGCATGAAGAGAGTAAGATGCTACCAAAGGTTCGTTTAAAAGATAACCAAAAATATGCAGTTGTAATTGGGAATGAATCAAAAGGGATTTCTCCTGAAATTAGCAGGTTGATTGATTATAATGTTTTGATTCCGATGGAAGAAGAAGTGGAGTCACTAAATGCTGCAGTAGCTGGTTCAATTCTGATGTATGAAATTTATGAACATAAGTTATAGTCCTTTAATGGGACTTTTTACAAAAAAGTTTTAGCAGAGGTAAAATATACTTAACAAATTTTAGAAACGGAGAAATCAAGATGTATAAATTTGATGCAATGATTAACAATGAATTTGTTTCAGGTGCTAATCGGGTAGAAATCTTGAACCCCACTACTTTAGAATCTGCTGGTAGTGTTGCAGGATTAGAAGAAAAAGATATCGATCAAGCCTATCAGGCAGCCCGTAAAGCTCAACAACCTTGAGCAGATTTACCCTTAATGAAAAGAATTGAAGTTTTAAAAAAGTGGAACGCTTTAATTCAAGAAAAACGTGAAGAAATCGCCAAGATTATGGTCAGTGAAGTGGCTAAAGGATATAAGGCTTCATTGAGTGAAGTTGATCGAACTGTTGAATATTTTGATTACACTCTTGAAGAAGCGAAACGTTTAGAGCCATCAGTGTTTACTGGAAGAGGAATGGGAGTTAACAACAAGTATGCTCTTTATGATCGGGTTCCTAAAGGTGTAGGATTAGCAATTTCACCCTTTAACTATCCACTTAATCTGTCAATGTCTAAAATTGCTCCTGATTTGGTGATGGGAAACACTGTGGTGTTTAAACCAGCTACAGCAGGAAGTTTAACTGGAAGTTATTTAGGAAAATTAGCAGTTGAGGCTGGTTTACCAAAAGGAATCTTTAACGTGGTGACAGGAAGAGGTTCAGTAATTGGGGATATTATTACCCAGAATCAAGAGTTAGACTTTATTTCTTTCACCGGAAGTGTTAAGGTCGGGCACCATATTTTAGAAATCGCTAAAACTAAAGATGTAATTCTTGAATTGGGAGGAAAAGACCCGGCTTTGGTGTTGGATGCAAATAATTTAGAATTTGTCGCTGAAGAAATTATTAGTGGTGGTTTATCTTATTCAGGACAAAGATGTACCGCGATTAAACGGGTTTTAACCACTAATGCGATTGCTGACCAATTAGTGCCTTTGTTAAAAGAAAAAATCAGTAAGCTAAGTGTGGGTAAACCGGAAGATGACGCCTTTATTACTCCGGTGATTGATGAGAAAACTGCTGATTATGTCCAAGGGTTAATTGATGATGCTCAAAGTGATGGTGCGACGATTGTTTTTGGTAATAGTCGTGAAAAGAACTTAATGCAACCAACTCTTGTTGACCGGGTTGATGTTAAATCACGCTTGGCTTGAGAAGAGCCTTTTGGTCCTGTCTTACCAGTAATTCGTAACGATAATGTTGAAGAACTAATTAAACTTGCTAACCAATCAAACTTTGGTTTACAAGCTAGTGTTTTTACCACTGATTTAGATTTAGCGATTAGTGTCGCTAGAAAAATTGAAGCAGGAACAGTTAATATTAACGGAAAATCACAACGAGGACCTGATTCTTTTCCGTTTTTAGGAATTAAAGATTCAGGTTATGGAGTACAAGGAATTCACGAAACCTTGCTATCGTGTACGCGTTATCGGGGAATTGTGATTAATTACAAAGATCCTTTAAAGAAATAGTAAGTAGAAAAACACCTTTCTTGAGTGAGGTGTTTTTTTCTTTTTGAAAAGCGCACTATGATTAAAGTGCTTTTCAGAAAACCAAGCAGTATATCAGGAAAGATTCTATTTTAAAAACTCCTTAATTTCTGGGGTTTTAGGAAAAACAAAAAATATTTTAAAAAAAAGTTTTTTTTAGTTGCTTTTGATTTTTGAATAAGTTAATATCTTATTTGTCGTTAGGGAAAAACGAGTTATGAAAATGAATTAAAACTTCACAATCTTTCTTTGTTTTTTAACGAAAAATGATCTTTGAAAACTAAATAGAACAACCAATTACTTGTTAAAAAAAGTTATTGTAAAATAACTCGTACAATTTAATTGAGATAAAAGAATAGTCAGCATCAAAAAGGAATTTATATTTAAAATGAGAGTTTGATCCTGGCTCAGGATAAACGCTGGCGGCATGCCTAATACATGCAAGTCGAACGGGAGTGCTTGCACTCCAGTGGCGAACGGGTGAGTAACACGTATCTAATCTACCTTTTAGTGGGGGATAACCTTTGGAAACGAAGGATAATACCGCATAAGATCTTCATTATGACATCAGAAGAAGAGGAAAGATCCGTTTGGATCGCTAAAAGATGAGGATGCGGCGTATTAGTTAGTAGGCGGGGTAAAGGCCCACCTAGACGATGATACGTAGCCGAACTGAGAGGTTGATCGGCCACATTGGGACTGAGATACGGCCCAGACTCCTACGGGAGGCAGCAGTAGGGAATTTTTCACAATGGACGAAAGTCTGATGAAGCAATGCCGCGTGAGTGATGAAGGTCTTCGGATTGTAAAGCTCTGTTGTAAGGGAAGAATAAGCCAGGAAGGAAATGTCTTGGTGATGACGGTACCTTACCAGAAAGCCCCGGCTAACTATGTGCCAGCAGCCGCGGTAATACATAGGGGGCAAGCGTTATCCGGATTTATTGGGCGTACAGGGTGCGTAGGCGGTTGTGTAAGTTTAAGGTTAAAGTCCAGAGCTCAACTCTGGTTCGCCTTAAAAACTATACGACTAGAATGTGACAGAGGTAAACGGAATTCCATGTGTAGCGGTGAAATGCGTAGATATATGGAAGAACACCTGTGGCGAAAGCGGTTTACTGGGTCATTATTGACGCTGAGGCACGAAAGCGTGGGGAGCAAATAGGATTAGATACCCTAGTAGTCCACGCCGTAAACGTTGAGTATTAAGTGTCGGACTTAAGTTCGGTGCTGCAGCTAACGCATTAAATACTCCGCCTGAGTAGTATGCACGCAAGTGTGAAACTCAAAGGAATTGACGGGGACCCGCACAAGTGGTGGAGCATGTGGTTTAATTCGAAGCAACACGAAGAACCTTACCAGGGCTTGACATCCAGTGCAATGGTATAGAGATATACCGGAGGCTAACATTGAGACAGGTGGTGCATGGTTGTCGTCAGTTCGTGCCGTGAGGTGTTGGGTTAAGTCCCGCAACGAACGCAACCCTTGTCATTAGTTACTAACATTCAGTTGAGGACTCTAATGAGACTGCTAGTGTAAGCTAGAGGAAGGTGGGGATGACGTCAAATCATCATGCCCCTTATGTCCTGGGCTACACACGTGCTACAATGGCTGATACAAAGAGTCGCAATCCCGCAAGGAGGAGCTAATCTCATAAAGTCAGTCTCAGTTCGGATTGAAGGCTGCAACTCGCCTTCATGAAGCCGGAATCACTAGTAATCGCGGATCAGCGATGCCGCGGTGAATACGTTCTCGGGTCTTGTACACACCGCCCGTCACACCACGAGAGTTGGTAATACCAGAAGCAGGTTACCTAACCTTTTAGGAGGGTGCCTTCCAAGGTAGGACTAGCGATTGGGGTGAAGTCGTAACAAGGTATCCGTACGGGAACGTGCGGATGGATCACCTCCTTTCTATGGAGTTTATTGATAAGAATGGATTGGATTCCACCAATCTTGACTATTTGGTTCTATTTAGTTTTCAGGGGTTATTAATTTAACTTCTGAAAAACAGATTGTTCTTTGACAACTAAATATTTGATGAGAAAAAATAAAAATTAAAACAAAACAATTTTCTAAAATTAAGTTATTAATCGATGATATTGAGATCAGAAAAAAATAACTAAAATTTGTAAATTGCCATTAGATTTCTTCTAATAAAAGTAAGGGCATATGGTGAATGCCTTGGAAAATGGAGCCGAAGAAGGACGTGACTACCTGCGAAAAGCATCAGGGAGCTGGAAGTGAGCTTTGATCTGGTGATATCCGAATGGGGAAACCCAGCAAGATTTACCTCTTGTTGACTTGTAGTGAATACATAGCTACAAAGTCGGGAACCTAGGGAACTGAAACATCTTAGTACCTAGAGGAAAAGAAAATAAATAATGATTCTCTTAGTAGCGGCGAGCGAACAGGGAAGAGGCCAAACCGGTTTTCGAACCGGGGTTGTAGGACTTTCATAACGAGTAATCAAGTTTAATGATAGTAGAAGTGGTTGGGAAACCACAGCACAGAGGGTGATACTCCCGTATACGAAATCATTGAACCTCAAGAAATGTTCCTGAGTACGACGAAGCACGTGAAATTTTGTCGGAATCTACCAAGACCACTTGGTAAGCCTAAATACTCCCATTTTACCGATAGTGAACCAGTACCGTGAGGGAAAGGTGAAAAGTACCCCGAGAGGGGAGTGAAATAGTTCCTGAAACCATATGCTTACAAGAAGAGGAAGCGCGTTAAGGCGTGACCTCGTGCTTTTTGTAGAAAGAGCCGGCGAGTTACAGTTGCATGCAAGGTTAAGCACTTTTAGTGTGGAGCCGTAGTGAAAGCGAGCCTTAATAGGGCGTTTAGTATGTAGTTGTAGACACGAAACCGAGTGATCTAGCCATGACCAGGTTGAAGTTGGGGTAAAACCCAATGGAGGACCGAACCAACGTTCGTTGAAAAGACCGTGGATGAGTTGTGGCTAGCGGTGAAATTCCAATCGAACTCGGAGATAGCTAGTTCTCCCCGATATATCTTTAAGGATAGCGTCGTGGTTAGAATAGTGGAGGTAGAGCACTGAATTTAGAATGGCCGCACCTAGCGGTACTGACTAAAATTAAACTCCGAATGCCACTATCTCGTCCACGGCAGTCAGAACATGGGTGATAAGGTCCATGCTCGTGAGGGAAACAGCCCAGATCGCCAGTTAAGGTCCCTAAGTGAATACTAAGTGTGTAAGGATGTGAAATTGCACAGACAGCTAGGATGTTGGCTCAGAAGCAGCCACCATTTAAAGAGTGCGTAACAGCTCACTAGTCGAGTGATTTTGCGCCGAAAATGTACCGGGGCTTAAGTATTCCACCGAAACTGCGGATTGTATTTTATACAGTGGTAGGGGAGCGTTCTAAGGGCGATGAAGTCAGACCGTGAGGACTGGTGGAGCGCTTAGAAGTGATTATGCCGGCATGAGTAACGTTTGAGAGTGAGAATCTCTCATGCTGTTTAACCAAGGATTCCTGGGCAAGGTTCGTCCACCCAGGGTTAGTCAGGACCTAAGGAGAGGCCGAGAGGCGTATTCGATGGACAACAGGTTGATATTCCTGTACTGATTAGTTAGTGATGGAGTGACGGAGAAAGGTAGTGTATCCCAGGCGTTGGTTGTCCTGGGCTAAGCACAAAGGTGGCGTTGGTTGGTAAATCCACAACGTATTCAACACTGAAGTGTGATGGGGAACGAACAGTTCGCTTAGTAGTGAAGTACATGACCCTAAGCTTCCAAGAAAAGCTTCTAACTTAATAACTAATTACCTGTACCGAGAACGAACACACGTGGTTAAGGAGAAAATCCTAAGGCAAGCGAGAAAACTGTAGTTAAGGAACTCTGCAAAATCACCCCGTAAGTTCGCAAGAAGGGGTGCTTGGTGTGAAAACCAAGCCGCAGTGAAGAGGGAGGGGCAACTGTTTAACAAAAACACAGCTCTCTGCTAAGTCGTAAGACGAAGTATAGGGGGTGACGCCTGCCCAGTGCTAGAAGGTTAAAAGGAGAGGTTAGCGTAAGCGAAGCTTTGAATTGAAGCCCTGGTGAACGGCGGCCGTAACTATAACGGTCCTAAGGTAGCGAAATTCCTTGTCAGGTAAATTCTGACCCGCACGAAAGGCGTAATGATCCCTTCGCTGTCTCAACTACAGACTCGGTGAAATTTTAGTACCAGTGAAGATGCTGGTTACCCGCAACTAGACGGAAAGACCCCGTGGAGCTTTACTATAACTTGATATTGAAATTTGGTGTGCTATGTAGAGGATAGGTCGGAGACTTTGAACCACAACCGCTAGGGGGTGGGGAGTCAACCTTGGAATACGACCCTTGGCACATTGAATTTCTAACTTCGACCCCTGATCGGGGCCAAGGACAGTGTCTGGTGGGTAGTTTGACTGGGGCGGTCGCCTCCTAAAATGTAACGGAGGCGCTCAAAGGTATCCTCAGCATGGTTGGAAATCATGCATAGAGCGCAAAGGTAGAAGGATGCTTAACTGCGAGACTTACAAGTCGAACAGATGCGAAAGCAGGACTTAGTGATCCGGCGGTCCCGAGTGGAAGGGCCGTCGCTCAACGGATAAAAGTTACCCCGGGGATAACAGGCTGATCTCCCCCAAGAGTTCACATCGACGGGGAGGTTTGGCACCTCGATGTCGGCTCATCGCATCCTGGAGCTGAAGTCGGTTCCAAGGGTTGGGCTGTTCGCCCATTAAAGCGGTACGCGAGCTGGGTTCAGAACGTCGTGAGACAGTTTGGTCCCTATCTGTTGTGGGCGTTGGAAAATTGCGAAGAGCTGACTCTAGTACGAGAGGACCGAGTTGGACACATCCCTGGTGCTCCAGTTGTCGTGCCAACGGCATAGCTGGGTAGCTAAATGTGGATAGGATAATCGCTGAAGGCATCTAAGCGAGAAGCCCCCTTCAAGATGAATTTTCCCCCTCACTTTCGGGTGAGTTAAGATCCCATGTAGACCACATGGTTGATAGGATGGGTGTGTAAGTGTCGTGAGGCATTAAGCTAACCATTACTAATCGATCGAGAGAAATTAGACGCAAATATAATGGACAACAAACAATTTACAAGTGATTTCTCATTCAAGTATTTAGTTTTCAAAGAATAATCCCACTAATCTGGTGACTAGAGCATAGAGGTTACACCTGTTCCCATGCCGAACACAGAAGTTAAGCTCTATTACGGTGAAAATAGTGCATTTGTGCGAAACTAGCGCGTTGCCAGGTCAACAAAAAAAACAAGTCTATTGAATAAATGGGCTTGTTTTTTTGTTTTAAAACCCACTGATAGTAGGCAAGAATGCTAAATATCTTTATAATAGAAGTAGTTTTTGTTGTCGAATATAAAGGGAAAGGAAGTTAATTTGTGCGGATTATTTTTAAAAGTTATTTAAAAACCTTCATTAATAACTGGATCCAAACTTTAGGGACAATTCTCTTTATTTTAATGATGTGTGCAATTGTTATTGGAATGTTGACCTCGCCTTTGCAAATCAGTAACAAATTATCTCGATCAGAACAAAATAACAACAAATTTGACACTTATATTAATCAGAATTCTCCAACCAACACGAAAAACAAACTTTATAATGCTAGTTTCATTTATGATTATGTTTATCAAAACCAAGATTATAAAGTTAGTAGTCCTGCTTCAGGAATCGCTAAACAAATTTTAGCGATTCCTGCAAATCAAAAGGGACAAATTACCATCCTTTCAGATGCTTATAAAAAAGCACTTGACCTACACTTGGCTACTTTGGAATCATCTTCACAAGTTAGTGATCAAGAAAAACAATCATCAGTTGCTGATGAAATTGTAATTGGAATGGAATCATTTCAGATAGGGGCCTTGGTAGACACCACCACAGGACTACCTTTAACTGATAATGACAAAAATCCGGTTACTGCTAATATCAACCTAATAAAAAATAACTTATTAGAAATGTTAACTACTGATTTAAAGGTAACTCAAAACCAGGGATTAAAAGATGGTAAAGTTCGGGCTGCTTCAAAATTATTTGGATATTTCAAAACTCTGGGAGCACCAATTACCACTACTGATTTAACTAATATTAATAATAGCTTAGACGGATTAGGTGATACAAATGACGCCTTTTCTTCGGTGTTGTTGAAATTAGTTGATGAAAAATTACATTCTTTTGATAATAATATTGCTAATAAAGAAGCTCCTTTGTTAGCCTTTCAAATGTTTTCGCCTGGAATGTATGAAATTCTAGCAGATCCAACTTATAGTTATAATTTTCAAACTTTTATTAATTATCAAGTTTTTCATAACATCGCTAATAGTGATGTTAACCCCGATGGTGTTGGAAAAATCTATAATTTCCAATATGATGTCGAAAACAACTACTATTTAAGTCAAACCTCAACTGAATCACTCTTTCCAACCTTTGCTTTAGAATTAAAAAACGTGGGTAAACCAACTGCTTTAAACCAGTTACAAATTGAGAAAGGTCGCTATCCAAACACAATTACGCTTAGAGAATGGATGAATAACCAAGTAACTCCTGAAATTGTTTTATCTAGTTCTTATATGAAAATGAATAAGTTAAAGGTTGGTGATATTATCAATCTTCCTGGTGGATCAGAGGCTAACCAGGTATTGGATTCAACTTCTGTTGATGCAATTTTGACTCGTGAACTCAAGTTTAAGATTGTGGGAACTGGAGAAAAGTATGATGATTTAACCCCAGGAAGTAAGTACATTCCCTTTTTAGAAGATATTAAGAACTATGCAATTGGTTATGTTGATGACACTGCTTTTAATATTCTTAGAAATGCTCGTTGAAATTATGCTAATACAAATACAGCAAATTTTGCAAGTGTACATCGTGTCAAGAAATTAACCATTAATGCTAGTGTAGAGCAAGCATTTAGTAAAAATGCGGCAGCTAATAATGGAATTTATGATTGAAAAGAAAGTAGTTTGGGAGATGCTACTGCTTCGACAACACAACGTTCATTAAATAATCTTAAGATTCAAGTAGTGATTTACTTTATCTTGGGAATGGTGGTCCTAGTCCTGGCTTTTATTTTTATTAACTTTAGTATTCGAAAAGAACTTAACGAAACTAGAAAACAGATTGGAATTTTTAAATCTTTTGGGTATAAAATTGCTGAACTCTCTTGAATTTTTGCTATTAAAACTTGAATCAGTATTTCTTTGGGAGTTTTATGCGGATATTTAGCTTCAATTCCTTTGCAACTATATTCAGCAAAAAACTATACAAGCAACTTAACTTTTTCTTTTCACCATGTTTATCTTAATCCGTTCTTCATGGCACTAATCTTTATTGTTGTTCCTGCACTGTTTTTGGGAGTTTCTTATTTATTAACCTTAATTTATCTAAAAGAACCAACCCTTTCGTTATTATCAAACGGATTTAAAATTAGTAAAATTAAAATTCACCCATCTCCATTGGTGCACTACTTAGCTAAAACTGGTAAGGGGTTTAGTTATAGGTTACAACGCTCGTTTGTGCGAACAAGTTTTGGAAAATTTTTAGTGGTGCAGATTTTGTTTGCTTTTGCTTCGTTAACATTTGCGTTAATGTTTGGGGCACAATCGATCATGTATTCAACAGTTAATCAAGGATTTTCTTCAGTTCAAAAAACAGTTGACCACAATTTTTATTGAACTAATGCCCAAGAGTTAAATATCGCCTATCAAACTAATAAGTATAACTTTAAAGATTTGAGTGGTTATCAAGCTCGTGATTTTCAATATTTTGCTTATAATCCAGATGATAATCAAAGTATTGGAGATGTCTTGAATGATAATGAAAAGACATCTGATTCTCGTTTTCGTGCTAGTTATTTGGTTGACTCAATTGCTAACCAGTTTGATCAAGGTCAAGACCGAAGTCTTGCCTTGAAGATGGTCATGCCAGTTGATGCTTATTATGATAAGTATAGTGATCAACCAGTGAATGATGACACACGTCTGCAAACCTTATTTTCACCAAAAATAATTTATGCTGATTATTATTTAAATTGAATTTTAGGTTTTCAAATTAATGCTTTAACTTCTATTCAAGTTGAAGGAGTTAAGAATAATCAACACTTCAATGTGAATGATTTAAATGCTTTTGTTGCCACTAATCCTGATAGTCGTTTAGATCTAGCAGGTGCTTTAAGTGGAGATGATGATGCTAGAGATGCTTTAATTGCTAACTTCCCAAACACTTTATTTGGAATGTTAGATACTAGTAATGGTTTAAAGAATAATTTGTTTATTAGCAATATTACTAAAATTATTGTCTTAGAATTATTTGAAAACTATGTTGATAACCGGGTGAACAATTATTTAACTACGAAGGCAAGTGCAAATGATGAAGGTAAGTATTCTCGTAGTGATATTGATAAGGCGATTACTTGAGCTCAAAATGACAATTTGGTGCAGGAGTTTAGTCCTAATCTAATTAAGTACTGAGGGATTAACAACAACCCGTTAATTAATATCAACACCTTAATCAATTCTGATAGTGATGATAGCGATGCTAATAGTGGAGGTCTTTCTTTAAATAAATTAAGTAAAGAAACTATCTCTTTGGTGATGTCTTCAATGATGCTAAAGGATAATCCTAGTGATATTAACCACTCGCCAACTTTGACAATTAATGAACTATTTTATAATCAAAAGACTGATTTTCTTGAGTACGAGTTACCCTTATTAAACTTAGATAAAAAGAAAGGAGAAGGTTCTTCTTATTTACGACTAATTGATAGTCAATCCACCAAGTATGGAGATTATCACCAAGTTTATAGTTTGAATGGTGTTAGTCAAGAACAATTTGCCAAGATTGCTGAACCTTCAACTGATGATAGTATTAATGCAATCATTCCTTATGGATTAGCAAGAGAAAATAACTGGGCGATTGGTGATGTTTTTAATGCCCAGACCGATACTAATCAACGAGAAACTATCAAGGTTAGGGTTGTAGGAATTAATAAAGCAATCACCTTCCGTTTCACTAATGGTGGATGACCCTTAGATGTTGATTATCACCAATTTCGAGAAAAGTTTTTTGCCGCTGATGTTAATGATTTAATTGATCAAGGTTTACCGATTTTTAGTAATTTAACCTCTCAATCACCATTATTAACTGGAAAAATTAGTCTTGGTGATTTATCTAGTTCGGTTAATTCTTTAAAGTTTGTTGGAAATAACTTAGCTTTATCAATTGCTCCAGGTTCTTCAGTTTTTGGTTCAATTTTTAACGGAATGTTTGATTTCAGTTTTATTGAGGGAATGAAAATTGATTCAAACTTAAAAATGATTACCAATCCTAACATCGCTTCAATTTCTAATCAATCAGGAATTACTCCTTATAATATTGTGCGGGTAGGGGTTAATGATGCAGCTAGCAGGGTAAATAATATTTTAGCCTTGTTTATCATTCTTGAAGCAGTTTTATTGTTAATCATCTTAGTAGTAGTTATGAACATTGTGGTTGAAGAACAAGCGCAAGTAATTTTAACCCTCCGTTCGCTTGGTTATAAAAAACGAGAAGTTAACTGAATTGTAATGGGTAGTTATATCATTGGGGCCTTAATTTCTTTTGTGATTGCTTATTTACTCTCTTTATTAATTTGATGAGGAGTTTTAGAGATTGCTGCTAGTCATTGAAGTATCTATATCTTTATGACTTTTTCTTGAAAAGCTCCAGTGATTACCTTCTTAGTGATTGGTTTTATTCTCTTTGTGGGTTGAGCGATTTCTGATTGAAAGGTAAACCGAACTGCACTAACACAAGTTACATCATTTGGATAGGAGAAGAACAATGGATTTTAAACAACTATCTTTGGAGTTTCAAAGCAATAAGACCACCAAGGTTCAACAAATAGTAGTGGGAAAATATCAAGTAAAGTGGTTCTTTGAAGGTTTTGAAAAGATTATTTCTAAGACTAGTTTTCTGTCTCAGCTTGCTTTAAGTTTAGATTTTCAATTAAATTATGAAGAAGTAAACTTGATTGAAGTAAAAATTGATGAACTGCGTAGTTTTTATCAAAAAATTAATCAAGCTTTGATTCGTTATTTGAGTGAACTTGACAACCCTGTGATGATCAAGAATCTTTATGAGGATTTTCTTAATAATTTTTATAAACAAGTTAAAGATTATTTGAATAAAGGAATGATTCCTGGTGTGGTTGGTGAAATTATGCAGTTTAATTTAAAAGAAGGAAATCAGGTTTATGATCCACAAAAATACGATGAGTATCTAATGAGTTTTTTTGAACTCAACATGATGAAAAGGATCCGTTATTATCTTCGTCAAATTAGCCATTATCAAAATGATGATGCAGTTTATTTCCTGCTTTTACAAGCCTATGATCAAAAAATCATCGAAACAACCAGAAGTGTTAAAAATTTAAAAACTAAAGCACATCTTGGAGCTTAATTTAAAAAAACAAAAGATTTCAGGTGGTTTGACTTGCTTTTGTTTTTATTTTGTAGTTTTAAACAACAATACTAAAAGTGATTTTCTTTTAGTTTATGCTGATAGATAGTAGAATATAGTAATATGACACTTTATTTTGGGGAGGATTTATGGAAAGTAAGATTGAAAGGTTAATTAAAGATTTTCACCAAGCAATAGTGAAAGTTGAAAATAGTGCGCAATTAGATGAAGTGCGAATCACCTATTTGGGCAAAAACGCAGAGTTAAACCAAGTGGTCAAAGAAATGCGAAATTTGGATGAAAACCAAAAAAGAACAATTGGTCAACTTGTGAATGAAACTAGAAGCTTGATGACAGAAAAGATAAATGAATTAGCAACTAAATTTAACCAAGAAAAACTTAATGCGCAGTTAGCTCGAGAAAAACTTAATGTTACCCTACCAGGGAAGAACCATCCTTTTGGTTCTTGACACCCTTTAAATCTTGTCATTAATGAAATCGCTACAATCTTTGAAGGATTAGGTTTTCAAATGGTTAATGGCAGTGAAGTTGATACTGACTTGTTTAATTTCCAAAAGTTAAATTTACCTGAGGGTCATCCAGCTCGCGAAATGCAAGATACGTTTTATTTGGACGAACAAACAGTGTTAAGAACCCATTCAACTAATATGACTGCTCACTTATTAACCCAACTAAGTGAACAAGGTGGGGATTATCTTGCTGCAATTTCTTATGGAAACGTTTATCGCCGTGATGATGATGATGCTACTCATTCTCACCAATTTATGCAAATTGATGGGTTTGTTGTTGGCAAAGATATCAGTTTTGCAAATTTAAAGTGAATTTTAACCTATTTATGCCAACGTTTATTTAATGTTGATGTCAAGGTTCGCTTTCGTCCTAGTTACTTTCCTTTCACTCAACCAAGTGTTGAGGCTGATATCGCTTGTTTTAAATGTCATGGTCAAGGGTGTGAGTTGTGTAAACAAAGTGGTTGAATCGAAGTTTTAGGAGCAGGTTTAATCCACGACGAGGTTTTTCAAGCTAACGGATTAGATCCCCAAGGATTAAGTGGTTTGGCGTTTGGGATTGGGGTTGAACGAATTGCGATGCTCAAATTTGGTATTACCAATATCCGCGACTTTTATGAAAACAACCTCCAGTTTTTAAACCAATTTAAGTTTTATGGAAATTAGAAGGGAATAGAAAAAATGATTTTAACAAGAAACTGATTAGCAAAGTTTATGAATTTGGATCAAATTAGTAATGATCAAATTACCACTGCTTTGAATTCTTTAGGATTTGAAGTTGATAAAACTGTTGATTATCAACACTTGAATCAAGGTTTAGTGATTGGTTATATCGAAGACTCTCAACCCATCGAAGGAACGCATTTAACTGTCAACCAAGTAAAAATTGGTTCTGATAAAGTTGTTCAAATTGTTTGTGGGGCTAGTAATGTTGAAGCAAAGACCTTTGTGATTGTAGCTCCAATTAAAGCAAGTCTTGCTAACGGATTGATTATGAGTACAAAAGAAATTCATGGTTATTCATCTCAAGGAATGATTTGTGCGTTAAATGAAATTGGAATTCCTGCCACTGATTTAACTTCGCAAGAGAATGAAAGTATTTATGTAATTCATTCTTATAATGATTTAAGTGTTTTAATTGGTGAAGGGATTGAAAAAATTGGTTTTAATGATTTTAGTTGGGAAGTGGATTTGACCTTAAATCGTAGTGATGCCCTTTCAGCAGTGCAGTTATTAAAAGAACTAGGAAATTACTTTCAACGACCAATTAATTATTATCGTTTGACTAATAAAGTTAAGAATCAAAAAAAGAAGGTTGACTTTAGTTTGAAGATCAATCCTGCTTTAACTAGTCAAGTTCAAACTGCTGGGTTCAGTTTATTTGAGATTAATAACGATGAGGGGTGATTGGATGTTGATGATGATTTGTGGTTAAAGTTTAACAAAGTTAGTCGTCAAACTAACTATCTTTATGATTTAGCTAACAAGATGACTTTAGAAATTGGTCAACCAGCAATCCTGATTGATTATGATAAATTAAAGAATGCTGAGTTGAATTTAACAACTACCAAGATGAATGATCAAGAATTGATTGTCTTAAAAAATGGTGCTCGAGTGGTTGAAGTTTTGGGAATGGGAGTGGAGAAAAACTTTTTAGTTGATGAGAAAACTAAGCGTATGTTGGTCTTGTACTTTAACTTTAATCCTGTTTTGATGCGAGGACAACAGAAGAACTTGAACCAAAGCACAATCGCTTTGCAACGTTATATCAAACCTTTATATGCTAATAAATTTGAAGATGCTACTGAGGCGTTAAAAGATATTTTTGATGATTATGCTGCAATCAAAGAGGTCCAAAAAGTTGAATACTTGGTAGGCCCATTACCAGTAAATAATAAGTTTGAGACCAGTTTGACGACCATTAACCATTTATTAGGAACTAGTTTTGATGTCAATGAAATTAGAGCTTTATTTAAGTTTATTGATTTTGAGATTACCATCCGTGGTGATAATTTAACTTTTGTTGTTGATCCCAATCGTATCGATCTACACAATGCTAAGGATTTGGCTCAAGAGGTTGCCCGATTTAAGGGTTATGACCAAGTGCCTTCTGAACCACTAAACCTTTTAGCACAAGCTCAAAGAAAAGATTTTGCTTTAGATTTACAAACTAAAATGATTACAAATTTAGTTGGTCAAGGTTTAACTAATATCAAAACTTATTCATTGATTGAAAGTGGTGTTAATAAAGCGTGAAACTTGTTTAATTTGGCAAAACCATTAAAACTACCTTCGCCGTTATCAAAATTACATGAAGTTTATCGGGTAAACTTGATTCAAAGTTTATTAGAGGTTGCTGAGAATAATGCGCTTCGAGGTAATAGAAATTTAAAGTTGTTTGAAGTTGCTGACCTTTATTATAAAGGTTCAGAGCGAGTTGCTCATTTAGGAATTTTATTTAGTGGTGAATTTAATCGGGATTTTCGTGAAAAACGGTTAACTGATTTTTATGATTTAAAAGGATTAATTGAAAATATTTTTAGTTTATACCAGTTAGAGCCAACTAAAATTAGTTATGAACCTTTAGAGGGGGATAAGGTTTTTGAAGGAATGCATCCTTATCAAAATGCAAAGATTAAGTTTAATAACAAGGTACTTGGTTTTATTTTTCGTCTCAATCCCCAAACCGAAGCTAAGCTAAAACTCCCCCCAACCTTTTTAGCAGAGCTAGATTTAGATAGTTTATTTAAAGGTGCTGATTTACAAACTACTATTCAACCTTGATCAAAATTTCAAGCAACAAAAAGAGATCTTAGTTTAGAAGTATCTGCTAAAATCAGTTATAGTGAAATTACTAACATTATCTTAGCAGGTGTGCTTGATGTAGTTGATTGCCGATTAGTTGATGTTTATGTTGATGACCAATTAAAAACTCAAGAGTTAATGGCTTGAACTTTCCAAATCACTTTTAATAATTCTCTTCACCAATTAAATGAACAAGAATTGAATCAAGCTTGAAACCAAGTACTAAGTAATGTTGAACAGGTAGGTTTAAAGGTTCGTTAAAATGAGAAAAAAAACAATTCGTCAAGCAAAAGAGAAAATTCATCTGCATGAGCAGTTGACTGATTTAGCACAATATGAAATTCACTCTCCTTTAATTTCTAGATATCTAGGAGTTAAATATGAAGGAGACGTGTTTTATGATCAAGGCACTGATGCCATCATCGTGAATGCAATCATTGATTATCAAATAGAAGCAATTGATGCTCGGGATGGGGCAGTGATTACTCATACTGACCGCTTAGAATGAGATGATGAATATAGTTTTGATCCTCAAACTAAAGAAAATGTTAACTTAATTGTTGATGAGGAAGTTGACTTTAGCACTTTGGCAATTGAGCAAATTAATGCTTCAATTCCTATTAATTTAACTCACAACCATGGTATAATTTCAAAGACTGGTTCTGGTTGGAGTTTGATGTCTGAAGAAGAATATGAGAATGACCGTTCGAAGCAACCAGATCCGCGATGAGAGAAATTAAAAGAATTTAATAGCTCAAACGATTCTAAAAGAGACGAGAAGAAATAAGGGGAGGTGTAATTATGGCTGTACCATTCAGAAAAACAAGTAAAGCTGCTAAAAACAAACGCCGCAGTCACTTGGCTTTACAAAGTCAAGCAATCATTTCTTGCAACAACTGCGGAGCAATGATTAAACCGCACCGTGTTTGTAGAGAATGTGGTTTCTACAAAGGCAAAGAAGCAATTACTGTACAAGATTAAGAACAGATATTTAAAAAAAGAGGAGTGAAAAATGGATGAATTCATCCTCTTTTTTTTGAAAAAAATTCAGTTTTTTTTGGTAATTGATTAATGAAAAAGTTCTCTTTTTTATTTATAATGTTTGAGAGTGGGAGGAAGTGGGGCGAATTGTCATGGAACTACTCATAGGTAAATATGCTCATACAATTGATGATAAGTCGCGGCTAACGATTCCATCAAAGATTAGAAACAAAATGGGCGAAAGTGTGTATATTTCCAAAGGTTTTGAAGGTTGTCTAGAAGTGAGAACTCCTGAAGAATTTAGTAAATATACCCAAAACATTCTTAATTATAAGAATACCGATCCACGTTCACGAATGCTTAGTCGACAAATCTTTGCCAACTCGGAATTGATGGAAATTGATAAAGCGGGTCGTATTAGAATTTCTGCAGAACAAATTAAAATTGCTGGCTTGAACAAAGATGTCTATGTCATCGGAGTGGTTGACCATTGAGAGATTTGGGATCGTGAAAAATACGACCAATATGAAAAGAATACTGATGCTAACTTTGAAACTGCAGCAGCAGAATTAGGCAAGGACTATTAAAATGGAACACATTTCAGTCTTATTAAATGAGAGCGTTGCGATGTTAGAGGTTAAACCTGATGGTATTTATGTTGATTGTACACTTGGTCGTGGGGGTCATGCTTCAGCAATTCTACAGCAGTTATCTGCAAAGGGATTACTGATTGCTCTTGATCGTGATGAACAAGCAATTAAGCAAAGCGGTCAAACTTTAAGTAAAATTGGTTCGAATTTTAAAATTATTAAAGGTAATTTCGACCAGTTGAAGTTATTATTAGCCACCAAAAATATCACTAATGTAGATGGTATCTTGTATGATTTGGGAGTATCTTCTCCCCAATTTGACCAAAATGAGCGAGGATTCTCATACCGAAACGATGGACCTTTAGATATGAGAATGGATCAAGAGCAGAGTTTGACCGCTCAAGAAGTTGTGAATACTTATTCTCAAACTCAATTAAGTGAAATTTTAACTAAGTATGGAGATGAACAATTTGCTGGGCAAATCGCTAGTGAAATTGTCAAAACCAGACCCTTAACTTCGACCTTGCAATTGGTTGGAGTGGTTAAAAAGGCTCTACCTCAAAAGGTGTTGAAACAAAAAAAACATCCTGCTAAAAAAACTTTCCAAGCCTTAAGAGTTTATGTCAATGACGAAATGAATGGTTTAGAAAAGAGTTTGCGTCAGGCTTTTGATTTAGTTAAACCCCAAGGAAGAATATGTCTAATTACCTTCCAATCTCAAGAAGAAGCTATTGTTAAAAAGCTCATTAAAGAAGTTACAATTAGTCCATACCACCAGGTTTTAAAAAGTCTTCCCTTAGAAGTGGATGATCAAACAAAGTTTAAATTGATAACTCCAAGTCCAATTAAACCTTCAAAAAAAGAACTGACTCTTAATCCCCGTGCTCATAGTGCTAAACTTTGAGTGGTTGAGAAAAAATAAGTAAAAATAGAGAGGAGAGATGATAATGAATAATCAAACTCATAAAATTTATCAATTTTTAGAACTTGATCGTAACGGTTGAGCAAAATATGTTGTTATCGACATTTATTTAGACCAACCCATTCAGGTTTTATTTAGTCAAAAAGCTAAAATTTTTAGTAGTTTTAACCAAATTGATCACGAATTTAATCCTAACGAGTTAAGCAAGTTAACTCAGTTTTTAGCAACTAGTTTGAAACGATTTGTTACGATCTTTCCTGTTTATAAAAGTCAAGTTAAAAAGATTAACCTTTTAATTCCTAATGAAGTTATTAATTATGAGGCTAAAACCGTTACTTTTAGTTTAGAGCCTCATGATGCTGAGCAAATTAACTTAACCACAACATTAGTGCAAAACCAATGAAATATGTTTGTTAAGGAATACCAACAACAAATTAACCAAACTCATGAACAAGTGGCAATTGATTGTAGTTGCTTAGGGGTTAAAGTTAATAATCACTGAAGTAAAACTCCAATTAATGAACAAGTTTTAGTCAGTGATGATATTAGTTTTGTTTCAGAATGACAACATGTTAAAAGTACTTGGTTCAAGCCATTATTAAAAGCAATTAACCAAGTAGAATTAGCAATTGGTAAAGTTAATGCCTTAAGTAAGATTAATTGTAACCCTCAATTAAACAACTGGTTATATGATTATCAATCTTTAGTTGTGGAATGAGGAGAAAGTGAAACTTGAGTTAAATATTATAATGGAGAAGGAACTTTAATTCACGAAAAAATGGCTTGAGGGATTAAAGACTTGTACCAACGAATCGCCAACGATTTGACTTTAGATCCAAACAAAGATTTAGCTTGTTTAATTAATGTGGTGAAAAACTATGCTGATTTAACCACTTTTGATAGTAAAACTAAAGATTTTAGTGTGTTGCGAACAAGAAACAACAAGGCTTTAATTACTACTTATACTATGAAACAAGTTTTAAAAGTTTTAACCAAAAACTTAGATGAAATGTTGATGAATATTAAAGATACCATTGCCTTTAAATTAGGAATTAATCCTGCAGGAGTCGATTATCAAATTCATTGTGGTTTAATTGAACAAATTCCTGAAATTGAAGTTTATCTTGGTTCAAAACACCTTAAGTTCTTGACCTTAGCGAAATTAAAAGTTGATGGAAATTATGGTGTTGATTTTAATAACCTTTATAATTGGGCTTTGATTATTCAAGAACAAGAAAACAGCAAAATTCAAGGAATGAATCTTGATCAACCCCTTGATTCTGAAACTTCATACCCAATTCCATCTCCAGCAAAACCTCAAATTCAGGATGTTGTTGGTGCTAACGAACATAAATAATTAAAAGGAGAGTGAGACAACAATGAGCAAAGAATGAGCAAACCCTGAAGCTTTAATTAAAGTTGTGGGTGTTGGTGGTGGAGGTAGCAACGCAGTTAACCGCATGTATGATCACAACATGAAAAACGTGCAGTTTATTGTCGCTAATACTGATGTCCAAGTTTTAAATATTTCTCCTGTTCCAAATAGAATTGTTTTAGGAGAGAATTTTTGTCACGGGTTGGGCGCTGGTGCTGATCCTGAGGTTGGTAAACAAGCTGCTCTTGAATCGATCGAAGAAATTAAAGAAGTCTTGCAAGGTTCGCAACTAGTCTTTGTGGCTGCTGGAATGGGAGGAGGAACTGGAACAGGAGCAGCTCCTGTTGTTGCTAAGGTTGCTCGTGAACTTGGCGCTTTAACAATTGCGATTGTAACCAAACCATTCCGATTTGAAGGTAAAAAACGCCTTCGTTATGCCGAACAAGGAATTAAAGAACTCCAAAAAGAAACTGATTCAATCATTATTATTGCCAACGATCGTCTTTTGGAATTGGTAGGAGAAGTTCCTATTGATGATGCTTTTAGAGAAGCAGATAACATTTTGCGTCAGGGAGTGCAAACCATTACTGATTTAATTGCTGTACCTTCACAAATTAATCTTGATTTTGCTGATGTTCGTACTGTAATGAAAGATAAGGGTAAAGCTTTATTGGGAATTGGGATTGGTAGTGGTGATAATGCTTCGGCAATTGCGGCTAAAAAGGCAGTCAACTCCGCATTGTTAGATACTTCTATTCAGGGAGCAAGAAACGCCATTGTTAATATCACTGGTGGAGAAAAATTGACTTTAAATGATGCTTATCAAGCAGTTGATTTGATTGAGCAAGCCACTCAAGAAGAGTTAAACATTGTCTTTGGAATGGCATCAAATCCTGAGTTGGGCGATAATGTGATTGTCACAATTATTGCAACAGGATTTGATGAGGATGACTATTCTTCTAATGCAACTAGTCTTAATTTGAATACCAAAATTTCAAAAGAAAGTAGCGCTTCTCCAACCATTTCATCTCGTGTTGAAGAACCATCAATTGATAAAACCCAACCTTCAATGATTAAAGTAAGTGATGAAGAAGTAGAAATCGAATCAACGATGACTAACTTCACTTTTAACAATGATGATGAAGACGACATCCCGTCTTTTGTGCAACACAAATAGGAGGGCCAATCGGATGTGAGCAAAGAAAAAAACCTTAATTGAAGAATTAGAAGTGGATGACAACACCTTCTTTTTGACCTCCTTACCCTTAGAGTCAAAACCTACCTTGATTCAACCATCAATGATTACTCATCATCATCCTACACGGTTTGAAGAATTAGCTTTGGTGATTGACCAGTTGTTGGTGAAAAAGAAAGTTATTGTTTCTTTGGAGGGACTAAATAAACTTTCTCGAACTAAAGGCTTGAACTTTTTAAGTGGAGCAATTTATGCCTTACATGGTTTTATAACAAAAATTAAGGTTAATGTTTATGAATTAGAGATTCCTGTTTTAACGAAATAAGTTGTTTATTTCGTTTTTTTGTTTCATTTTAAAACTAAAATCTTTTTCAGAACTTGGTTATAATAATTAAAATAAATAAAGTGAGAAGACAAGAATGAAAAAACCGCCATCAGATCAAGAAAAATCAAATACTTTTGCTAAGATGATGATTAATATATGAAATAATCATTTTTCAGCCCCTTTGTTTCAAACTGAAGAAGAGATTTATCGTTTAGATTTTATTAAGCTTTTTGGGTTTTCTCCAGTTACTAGAAATTCTAACAAGAAAGTAGGAATTGATGAGGAAAATCCGTCGTTAAACGTTACTTTTCCAAGTCTTGATCAAAACAAAATCGCAGCAAGTGTTTGACTTAATGATATTCCTTCTGATAAATGAATTATTGGAATTCATGGTTATAATTCTAACCGGTTTGATGTTCTGTACTTAACATGGCATTATCGTGTTTTGGGTTATAATATTTTAACTTTTGATTTCCGTAATCACGGTCAAAGTGGTGTTGATGTGGTGACTTGAGGATACAAAGAAAAATGGGATTTGATTGCAGCAATCAATTGATTAAAAAAATCATATAAAATCGATCATATTGGTTTGGTTGGTACTTCAATGGGAGGGTTTACTCTTAACTATTTAATGTTGACTGAACCATCACTTATCAAGGAAGCAAACATTATCTGAGGAGTGTCTGATTCAGCATATATGTCAGTTCCTAAGTTATTAAAACGCATGATTAGCAACAATTCTCCAGGTTTTTTTGAAGGGTACGCCAACGAAACAATTGATACGATGATTAAAATTTATAAAAATGACTATCACGTTAATTTATCAGAACTAGATTTCACTGGTTTATTAGAAGAAAAGGGACAGAAGTTTCCTATTCTTTATGTTCATAATCGGTGGGATAAAGTTACTGATTATTTAGATAGTTTTCGCATGCATAATGAAAAAAATAATATGGAACGGAGTACTACTAATCAGTTAAAGGTGTACGATGGTTATCATCACACCAAATCATTAATTGAGTTTAAAGAAGATTACTTAAAAACTAGCATTGATTTTGTTAAAAAAGTAGTAAATAACAACCAAAAACCTAAGGTTTAGGTTTATTATTTAAGTAGTATAAAGATACTTCCAGGGTTGAAAATTAAGAAGAAGTGGAGTTAGTAATGGATCAGCAGGTTGAAAATAATCTTAATGAAAATTCATCAGAGGTTGAAAAGAAAATTCATAAATTAAATCCTAGCATTGTTGCGGAACTAGATAATGTTTCTAAGACTTTTGATCGTAAAACTTGAGCAGTTCGCCGAGCTACTCTTCAGGTTAAAAGAGGTGAATGTCTTGCTTTAATGGGTGCTAATGGTTCAGGAAAAACCACACTTGCAAGATTAATCGGTAATGTAATCAAACAAACAACTGGTAATGTTGATTATTACTTTAACAATGAAAATATTTTTGCATCAATTGGTTATCAAGCTCGAGAACAGGCTTGACCTAATGGGTTTAGGGTAAAAGATATTGTTACTTTATGGATTAATACTTATAACGTTCAAGACCAAGAATGAATTGCTCGATTAAAGAGTATTTTTGAAGTTGAAAAGAATGAAAATAAGTATCTTTCTAAATTACCAGATGTTTATTTGCAGTTATTTGCCATTTTTTTAGCAATGTTACACAAACCAGAGATTTTAGTTGTCGATGAGTTTTCATCAGCAATTGACTTTGAACATAAAACTAAAATTGTTGCTTTGTTCGAAGATTACTTAAAAGAAGACAACGCGATCGTTTTAGTGGCTCCTGAAGACTACATTTTAACAACTCTAGTAAAAAGGGTCGTTTATTTGCATCATGGTAAGATTATTGATGATTTAAGTGTTGAATTAATTCAACAACAATATCAAAGTATCTTTAACTATATCAAAACTGTTTCTTTAAGTGAAGAAAGTGATGAGAAAAAAAAGAGCGTCGAACCTTCGCTTCGTTCTTTAATTAGAAAGTATAAAGCACTAGAAACTCAACTAGAAACTGATTATCACCAGTTTGTAGAAAACCAACTTGCTAAACGTTATGAACAATTTGATTTAGACATCAAAAATGCTATTTTTTTGGTTTCTGAACTTTCAAAGAACCTTTATAGTACAGCCACATCTGACATTAACAAAGAAAGTGTTGATGTTATTCGTGATGAAGTAAAAAAGACGATTAAAAGAATTAAAAAACTTTTAAAACAACTTGTTAAGTTGAAACGTAAAGATCCACGACTAAAAAAATTAACCCAATTAGAACGTGATTTTGCCCAAATTATTCAGTTGTTAGAAGATAGTTTAAAAGATAGTTTGGATAATGAGAAGTTAGTGATTAATGGTGATGATAGTGAAGTAGAAATGTCTAAGGATAGTAAACGAGAACTGGAAATCTTAAAGGAACGCTACATTAAAGAAGAGTTGAAAATTATTCGTTTAGAACGAAGAAAAGCCGATCAAAACAGAACGAATTTTCGTGAAGTTTTAACTACCAAATTATTGTTTAGAGATTTATCAAAAAAAGAAAAAAATTCTTTAAAAGCTGAATCAATTACCTTAGAAATCGAAGGTTTAGTGAACAAAGCTGCGGTTTTGGATGATAAAGACCGAATTGTCATTAAGCCCTTAGATAAAATCAGTGAAAGTGACCAATTGTTAGCTAATAAAAGAGTAAAACTTGAACCAGAAGTTGAATTACCAACTCCAACTGGTGAAATTAAACCAAAATCTAATAGTAAGCAAAAGAAGCAAACAAGCAAGGAAGTGCACTAATGAAATTGCGAAACTTGAAGATTTTGAGTCGACTATGACGAATTCAAACGATTAATTACTTTACTGATCCAATTAATATTGTTTTAGGAATTATTTTAACTTCAGTTACAATGGTTTGTTGAATTGCTTTCAAACCAACCAAAGATGGTTTTTCTACTGATCCCTTTATTTTGGCTTCTGCAATTGGAATTAGTATTATTCGTAACTCTCAATATAATTTCAATTTGACTGTTTCAGATTGAAAAGAGAAACGGTTTTTTAAAAAGATTTTTAATACACCTTTACCTCGAACATTATTAGTTTTTTCTATTCTTTCATTCAACTGGTTTATTAACATCTTTATCAGTGCACTTTTATTTGGTTTGGCGATGATTTTTTCTCGTCAGCGGATAGTCTTGTCCCAAGTACAGTGAGGACCATTTATTGTCGGGTTCGTGCTTAATGTTATTATTTCTAACATAATGGCGTTGCTATGAAATACTTTATTTAAAAGAAAAGATGTGGTTTTGGTAGTTTCCTTGCTTTCTTATTTTGGACCAATGTATTTGTTGGGTTTAGGAATTCCTTGAAACGTGGTGGGAAATTACCAAGGGTTGAATATTTTCTTATACCTTTTCCCGCACCGTTATTCACTTTCAATCATGCAAGCAGCCTGAATCGGCAATGCTGGGGATATGAGTTTCCCTTTAATAACTAATGACACTATTGGAGGTGGAGTTGATCCTAATTCTTGATTAGGAGTGCATGGGTTTGGTTATGGAACTTTGGGGTGATGAATTCCTGCTTTGGCTTCAATTGGTTGAACCTTGTTATTTGGAATGATTGCCTTAATGATTCTGAACTATCGTTATAACTATGGTTTAAGAAAGTACAAAGATTATAATGGGGTGCAAATTCACTTGCGTTACATTAGTGAAATCAAAAAAACCACTAGTGTTGAAGAGTTAAATGATCTAATTAGTTATATCAATGCTAACAATAATTACGAAATTCATCAGATTAACTTACATAAAAAACCAGAGAAATCAAAAAACAAGAATTCAAGTAAGGAGCAAAGCTAATGTTTAAGCAAAGTTGAATTCACTATTGACATATCTTTGTTCAGTTATTGAAAATCCAGTTTCTTTACTGAAGTCAAAACATTATGAACTTATTTTTAGGAATCGGTGTGTCTTTGTACACGATGATTTGTTGATTAGCTTTTAAATCTGATGACCCGTTTTTAATGATTTCAGGAATTTCGGTTGGTTTAGTTCGGAACGCCTTATATATTCATCTAAAAACTAATTTGGACTTTCGCTCAAAAAAATGAGATAACCAGTTAACCTTAACTCCACTGCCTGCTTGACTAAATAATTTAGCTTCAGTCACTTTTAACGTTCTTTCAACGATGTTTATTTGTACATTTATGTTAGTGGTTGCTTTAATTTTTTTTGACGAACAACGAACTTTGTTAGGGCATTCTAATCAAGGGATGATTTGAGTCGGATTTATTTTGGCATGGTTAACTTCTTATGTGATTGCTAGTTTTATTTTCATTTACATTAAGAGTAATAAACTTGGTCAAATGGTGGGATTATCAATTTATTTCACGACAATGTACTTTCTTGGTTTAGGGTTCCCCTTTGAACGAATTATTTCTGTGAAATGGTTGAACTATGTTTTGTACATTCACCCATTTAGGTATGTCATGAACATTGTCCAAGCAGGATTTGTTGATTCACCAAACTTTTTTTATCAACATGATCAGTTTGATTTTGGTTATCAGGGAATGGGATGACTACCTTACTTGTTAGCTGTAATCATGATTATCCTTTATTGAACTCTTTATAAAATCCGTTTTAATTACCTTTATGCTTTCCATCGTCGGAACAAATATGGCGAATTTGTGGTTAAAGAATCTTCAGCTCGTTATATTAGTCAGTTAAGAAGAGCAAAAAGTTCAGAAGAAGTAAAAAATTTGCATCAAGAACACAGTGAGATGCTGAAGAATAAATCCCCAAGTACCAAAAAGATTGTTGAACAAGTAGAACATGAGTCTTGAATTGAATTTTGGTTCAAAAACCGGAATAATGGAAAGTAAGATTATTAATAAATTTTCTTATTTAAGTTATAATTAGTTCATGCTTTTAGCATTATAAAAAGGACACAATGAGAAGAAATTTTCAGAGAGCTAATGTAGTGGTGAGAATTAGCACAACCTTCTTGTTATCACCTTTTTGAAGTCGGAAAAGAAATCGTTAAGAGAGTAGAATTCTGCGGTAATGGCGCCGTTAAGTCCTAAGTAAGTGGATAAACCAGTAGTTTATCAAAAAGGATGGTACCGCGATGACTTCGCTCCTTTATTTTTAAAGGGCGAAGTTTTATTTTTTAGGAGGAAATCAAAAATGGCAAACAAGTATAAAGATACGTTATTAATTGGAACAACTGATTTTAGCATGCGGGCTAATCTCAAAGATAAGGAACCATTAATTGAACAAGATTGAGCAACTAAGGGGATTTATCAACAAAAATTGAAGTTAAATGAAGGCAAACCGTTGTTCATTCTTCATGATGGTCCGCCTTATGCAAATGGTGATTTGCATATTGGTCATGCTTTAAATAAATCTTTAAAAGATTTTATTGTGCGATGAAAAAACTCTTTTGGTTATCAGGCTCCTTTTGTGATGGGATGAGACACCCACGGTTTACCAATTGAAAACGCAGTTACCCAACAAGGGGTTGATCGTAAACAACTTGAACCAATTAAATTTAGAGAATTGTGCGCACAATTTGCTTTAAAACAAGTTAATAACCAAAAAAATCAGTTCCAACGTTTGGGAATTTTTACTGATAATGCAACAATCTATCAAACTCTGGATCATGACTATGAAATCAGTGAATTACGATCATTTGAAAAGATGTTTAATCAAGGTTTGATTTATCGTGATTTAAAACCAATTTACTGGTCACCTTCAAGTGAATCGGCGTTGGCTGAATCAGAAATTGAGTATTACGATGTAAAAACTCCAACTGTTTATGTTGGGATTGATATTGAACCAAATGATTTATTACCTCCCCAAACTCAATTAATCATTTGAACTACAACCCCTTGAACCTTGCCTTCCAACCAAGCAATTGCAGTTGGTCAGAATTTAGAATATTGTCTTGTTAAAGTTGTTGATGAAAATGATCAAGAACATTTATTTGTGGTTGGTACAGATTTATTGTCAAGTTTACAAACATTACTGGGATGAAAAGCTGTCGAAGTTTTGAAAACCTTCAAAGGTCAGGATTTAGTTGGCTTGAAATATTATCATCCCTTATATTCTCAGTTAAAAAGTGAAGTTTATCATGGTGAACACGTTACTAGTGAAGCAGGAACTGGTTTAGTTCACATTGCTTCTGGTTTTGGTGAGGATGATTATAATTTAATTAAAAAGGTTGGTTTACCAATTTTTGCTCCCATTGATAACCAGGGAAGGTTTAGTGCCGAAATCAAAACGTTAGACCCAGAATTGGTCGGAGTCTTTTATGATGATGCTAATAAAATTATTACTAATCGTTTGCATGATAACCACCATTTATTAAAATTAAAATTCTTGAACCACTCTTATCCTCATGATTGAAGAACTAAAAAACCAGTAATTTATCGGGCAACTAAACAATGATTCATTAATTTACGTCCTGTAAAAAAAGAAATCCTTGCTCACGTTAACAAAGTGAAAACGCAGCCAAAATGAGCGCAACAACGTTTAGCAGAAGTTTTAGCTAAACGTGATGATTGAACCATTTCTCGCCAAAGACTTTGAGGCGTACCAATTATTGGGTTTTATGACCAAAACAACGAGTTGGTGTTAAACGAAGAAATCCTTGCTTATGCAATTGCCAAAATCGAAGAGCTTGGTACTAATGCTTGGTTTAAAGAACCTGCAGATGTTTTCCTTCCTACAAAATATCAAAACCAAAATTTGAGAAAAGAAAAAGATATTTTAGATGTTTGGTTTGATTCTGGAACTAGTGCTTTGGCTTTAGAGGCGCGTTTTTCTAATTGACACCGACCATACGACCTTTACTTAGAAGGAAATGACCAATACCGTGGATGGTTTAACTCTTCAATGATTAATTCGGTGATTTTTGATAACAAAGCTCCCTATCAAACTTTACTATCACACGGAATGACAACTGATCAAAACGGTAAGAAAATGTCCAAATCGTTAGGAAATGGAATTGATCCAATTGCGTTTGCTAAAACTAATGGAGCTGATGTTTTAAGGTTATGGGTAAGCTCAACTGATTACACTGATGATCAACGCATTGGTCAAGAAATTATTAATCAGGTTAGTGAAACCTACCGAAAAGTTCGGAACACTTTACGCTTTATTTTAGGAAACTTGTTTGATTTTGACCAAAAAACAAATTATCAACCTGTTTTAACTTCAGTTGATCGTTATGCACTTTTTAGATTAAGTGAGTTTAAACAAAAAGCAGTCAATAGTTATGAAAATTATCATTTTAATGAAGTATATCAGGGAGTTATTAACTATATCACTACAGATTTGTCCTCATTTTATCTAGATTTTATTAAAGATATCTTGTATGTTGATGGTCAAGATTGACCACGAAGAAGACAAATACAAACAGTTTTATTTGAAATCTTGTGAGGTTTAATTGATATTTTGCGACCATTAATTCCTCATACAATCGAAGAGGTTTATAGTTATTTGCCTCATGATGAAAAGTTTGCTTCAGTTCATTTGCTAGATGTGAGAGAACAAAATTTTGCTTTAGAACCAGAAGAAGTGGAATTATGGACAAAAGTGTTAAAACTTCGTGAAGAAGTTAACAAAGCTTTAGAAATTGCTCGGGAAAACAAGTTGATTAATAAAGGTTTTGAAGCAAGTGTTGAGTTGAGTTTGGCTAAAGATTATGAAGTGGTTAAAGTTATTGAGCAATTAGCAACTATTTTTATTGTTAGTGAAATCAAGTTTAGTCCTGATTTAAAAAATCCAACATTTGTAGGAAAAACCGCTAAAATTAAAGTAACGCCACGAGTTGGTGAAAAATGTGAACGTTGTTGAGGAATTTTTGATCAAACTATTGATGGTTTGTGTGAACGTTGTTTAAAGGTTGTTCACCAATAAAAAGGATGGCTAAAATTTGACTTGGATAGATAATCTTAAATTCTGGTTAAAGAATCATAATTTTGCCTGAAGGTTCAAACTAATGGTTTGCCTGCCGATTTTTAGTGTTTTAGTTTTAATTGATTGAGCAACTAAAATTGCAGTTCAATTTAGTATGGATCAAGGTGAAGTTCACCGTTTTCTCCCTCATTTTCTAAAGTTAGAATATATGATTAATCCTGGAAGTGCTTATGGAGCGAATGCAAGTAATGCTGGTTTAGCGATTGGTCTAGCAACTTTGGTTACCATTGTGGCACTAATAATTTTTATTTTTGCCAACGATAAAAAGTGATTAATTGCGATTGTTTTTATTCTTTCAGGATCATTTGCTAATCTCCTTGCTCGGGCTTGAGCACCTGTGGTTAGTGGGGACAATCATCAAGGACAAAAGGGCGGGGTGATTGACTTTTTGGTCTGAGATTTTAAAATCTTAGGTTCTGGTGATTATGTCTTTAACCTCGCCGACGTATGAGTTAATATCGGGGTCATTATTTTGATTATTGACTTAATCATTGAAATTGTTTTATACCTTAATGCTGCTTATCACCAGAAACATCTTAACCAATTTCGAGATGTGGAAAACCATTTAATTAAACGAATGAGAACAATTAACCAAAAAGTCAATAGTCCCGAACCAAGTTTGGTGATTGATGAAAAACCAGTGGTAACGATCAAAAACCAGTCAGGAAATACGAATAAAAAAGAACAACGGGCAATGGAAAAATCGCAAAAGATGAGAGAAAAGCAAAATGGAAAAAACAATTCAAATTAAAGATGTTGATTATCAAAATGCTCGGTTAGATAAGTTTTTAGTAGCTTATCTCAAAGAAGAATACGATTTTTCTCGCGTTTATTTGCAAAAGTTAATTAAAGACGGTTGTGTTTTGATTAATAATTCTCCTCAAAGTGCTAATTATCGATTGGTTAAAGGTGATGTAATTATTATCAATCTTCCTTCCCTTGTTGTTGGTACAATTCAGGGTGAAGATTTGCCTTTAAAGATTATTTATGAAGACAAGGATTTATTGGTAATTGATAAACCTAACAATATGGTTGTCCACCCTTCGCTTGGTAATTGATCAGGAACAGTGGTTAATGCTTTGATAAATCAAGTTGATGATTTATCAGGAATTGGGGGTGTAGAACGTCCTGGTATTGTGCATCGTCTAGATAAGCAAACTACAGGATTACTAATTGTGGCAAAAAACGATATCACTCACCAAAAGTTAACCACAATGTTTAAAAATCATGAGATTGAAAAAGAGTATATTGCTTTGGTGTGAGGGGTGATTGAAGAAGATGAAGCTTTGATTGATGCACCAATCGGGCGTAGTAGTAGTGATCGTAAAAAAATGAGTGTTACTGCAACAAATTCCAAATCAGCCAAAACTTGATTTAAGGTTTTAGAACGTTTTGCTCATGCGACTGAAGTTTTGATAAAAATTGAAAGTGGTCGGACCCATCAAATTCGGGTTCACTTTAATTACATTAATCATCCTGTTATAAATGATCCGATGTATGGAAAACTAAAAGAAAAATCGACTAGTTATGGACAATATTTACATGCTTATAAGTTAACTTTTCTTCATCCAATTATTGGAAAGAAAATGGAATTTATTAGTAGTCTTCCTCAGGAGTTTAATGATAAAATAGAAGAGTTGAAAAGTGAGGCTTAATGATGAATTTTGATTATAAACAGTACGAAAAAGCCTTAATCTTTTTCTTTCAAAACCAGCATTATCAAGCTCTTTTGAGTAAGTTAAATAAGCAAAAGGTTTTTCTTTATTCTAGTAAAATGGATGTTGCGATTATTAAAATCGCTCATCATTTAGACGAAGCTAAAGATAGTGAATTTACCCATCTAATAGGAAAATTGGCAAAAACGCGTGGCGTTAATAAGGCGGATTTAAAGGTTTTAGAAATTTATTTAGATGAAACCAAAACCAATAAATTTAGTGAGATTAGTCCTAATCATTTCTTGTTAGTTTCAACTGATCAAAAGTATCTTAGAACTCAGTTAACCAGTTTTTGAGCGATGAGTCAAACCCTTGATTTTTCTATTCAAGAAGATGTTAAGATTCTTGATAAAAAAAGTAAAAGAAATCGCCAGGCTGTTGAAGATTTTGATGATCTTAGTAGTGTAACTAACGAAGCTGATTTGCAAAAAAAGCTGAGTTCGTTTTCAATGCGTTTTAAAAAAACTCCTTATTATGGGAGCAGTATCTTTTTATTGCTGTTTATTATTGTTCCGTTAATCTTTCAGTTATTAATAACTATTTGAGGTTATGATTATACTGATGATATTGCCAAACTTTTTAGTGGAGGAACTACTTATCATTTAACTTTTTTAGGTGGTCAAGGATGAAGGGTGCTCACGTATGGAATGAGTGCTTTATCATCAAACTGGTTTGTTGGTTTTGCAATCATTATTTCGGTGGGATTTAGTATGTATGGACTGTTAAAACTCAACGAGTTTTACATGAGCACGTGAAAGTTTATCCTTTCATTTTTGATTAGTTATCTCTTGTTAGGTTATTTCAGTTCGGTATTGACTCCTAATTACACTACAGGGAGTGCCTTACCAATTTATGGAATGACTTTAGGAATGTTAGCTTTAAATGTTAGTGGCAGCAAAACCTTGTTTGCTCAAGTAAGTAAATCAAAATTAATTCTCCCAATCATCTTTTTAATTATCCTGCCAATCTTTGTTTCAGGAATGGAATATATACCGATTTTAGTGGGATTATGTTTAGGAGGAGCTACTAGTTTCTTATTTACTTATGATTATAAAAATGCTAATTGAAGATTATCTTTACCCTTGGTAGTTTTACTCATTGGAATTCTTTTACCTTCAATTATGTTGACAATTCCAATTTATGTACCTGGTAAGGATGGGGTGGTTATCTACACCTTGATGTTTTATGTTGACCGACACTTGATGAGTATTGATAAAGCGAATAATCTTTTACATAAAATCGGGTGAACTGATATTGTCATTACCCAGTTTTCTAATAACCGTTTAGGAATTGGTTCATTAATTTAAAGTAGAAAATACTATTTTTAGTGAAAGGAACAAAGAAATAATGGTTGAAAAAATTGGGGTTGATATTGTTCAAAACAAACGAATTAAACTTCGTTTAGCTTTTTTAAGGAAAGTGTTAAGTGAACATGAATTACAAATGCTCGACCAATTTGTCTCTAAACGCCAAAAACAAGAGTTTGTTAGTGGTCGATGAGCAGTTAAAGAAGCGATTATTAAAACCCTAACTGTTAAAGAAACGATGCACAAACTTGATATTGGTTATCAAGCAAATGGGGCGCCAGTTATTAAGAATCCAGAGTATGCTCATATTCTTATTTCAATTAGTCATGAAAAAAAATACAGCGTTGGCATCGCTTTAAATCAAACGTATAATTAGAGAAGTATACCCCACTATTAGAGAAGGAAAATCATGATGCGTGATCAAAAACCTAAAAATCAAGCAACCAATTCACCCAGAGAAAAGTTTTATTTAGACAAGAAGAAAATGCTTTACATGTGACCGATGGCATTACATATTTATCATAAAGCAAAAAAAATTAATAAGAAAAATAAAAAAGACCCTTTAGCTTATAGCGAACAATACCGTTATGATTGGTTAAGTAAGCAAGTGCAAAAGGCACTGCCTTTGTTTGGTGTGGAAATTCAGGTTGCAGGAATTGAAAACTGGTTAGACCGAGGCGTGGTTTTGATGCCTAACCATGAATCTAATTTTGATGCGATTGCCTTGTTAGCAATTAATGATTTTTCTAAACAACAACCAGTTGCTTTTATTGCCAAAAAAGAACTTTGAGATGATAAAAGAGCAAGTCGATTTTTGAATTTAATTGATACGATTCCTTTAGATCGTCAATCACCCCGCAGTGCGTTGGCAGCGTTTCGGGAAGCTAAAGATTTAATTGTGGACTATAAACGAAGTTTAGTTTTGTTTCCTACTGGGACTCGTTCTGGATCAAATGATGTTGGTGAAATGCAACCAGCAGCCTTTAAGTTGCCCCAAATGGCTAATGCTCCAATTATTCCAGTGACAATTATTAATTCTTATCAAGTTTTTGAATATCCGCGTAAAAATAAACACGTGGTGGTGAAAGTGGTTTTTGGTAAACCAATTTATGGTAAAAAACATTTAGCAACTTCAACCACTGATTTAGCAACTCTGATAAAAAACCAGATTGAAAAGAATCGTGATGAATACATCGATCAAGAATTAATGCCACTAAAAGAATTAAGAATGAGCGAAAAAAAACAAGCAAAACGACACCAGAAAAAACATAAAAGCAAGAAAAGAAAGTTTTCTGATTTTTTCAAAATTATTGATTAAAATAAATTTCTTAAATTCTAGATAAAAACCTGCTTTTGTCTTGATTTTGAAAGAAAAATCATTAATAATAACTAAGTGTTTATACAGAATAAACTTGTTACTAACAACTCAGGAAGGATCCTGATTGTTATCTTGACTTTTATTTTTTAAACAAGATATAATCTAAAAGTTGTTATGTTTAGATTATGCTGACTTAGCTCAGTCCGGTAGAGCAACTGACTAGTAATCAGTAGGTCGTAGGTTCGATTCCTATAGTCAGCACCATTTATGGAGGGGTAGCGAAGTGGCCAAACGCGGGTGGCTGTAACCCACTTCCTTTCGGTTCGGGGGTTCGAATCCCTCCCCCTCCACCATTTTTGGGCCATAGCCAAGCGGTAAGGCAAAGGACTTTGACTCCTTCATGCGTTGGTTCGAATCCAACTGGCCCAGCCATTATGACTCGCTAGCTCAGTCGGTAGAGCAACTGGCTTTTAACCAGTGGGTCCGGGGTTCAAGTCCCCGGCGAGTCACCATTATCTTTATATATTTTGGTTTTTTATTCCTCGAGTGGCGGAATCGGTAGACGCACTGGACTTAAAATCCAGCGGGCTTAATCGCCCGTGCCGGTTCAAGTCCGGCCTCGAGGACCATTTCAATGTAAGACATCACCTTCAAGGTGATTTTTTTTACTTCATTTCAAGAATTATCTTCCCTCCCTGAAAAAGAAAGTTCTATAATATACTGTAAACAGAAAGAAGGATGACTAATGAAAAAAGTGGTAGTAATTACTGGGGCCAGCTCTGGGATTGGTGAAGCAAGTGCAAAGATGTTAGCTAAAGATTATCAATTAGTTTTAGCAGCTCGAAGTGAAGATAAGTTGCAATCAACAGTTGAAGAAATTAAAAAACTGGGTGGAGAAGCACAGTATAAAGTTACTGATGTGAGCCAAAATGATCAAGTCGAAGCCTTAGCCAAGTTCGCTTTAGATACTTATGGTCAAATTGATGTTTGAATTAACAACGCGGGAATTATGCCCCAAGCCTGAATGAAAGAAAAAAAGGTCAAAGAATGAGACGCGATGATCGATGTCAACATTAAAGGAACTTTATACGGAATTGGCGCTGCTCTTCCTGGGATGCGCGAAAAGAAGAGTGGTCAAATTATTAACATCGCTTCTGATTTAGCTTTTAGTGTTCATCCTGGTGGAGTTGTTTATAGTGCTACTAAATATGCCACTAGAGCAATTAGTGAAGGATTACGTCAAGAAGTTGCTGCTGATAGGGACAATATTCGAGTAACAGCGATTTATCCGGGTGTTGTTGATACAAATATCATTAATACCATTAGTGATGTAGCAATGAAGCAACAAGTTGAAAAGTTTAAGGAGGCAGTGGGAGCAATTGCTCCAGAACGAGTGGCATTAGCAATTAAGAATGCAATCGAAATGCCTGAAGACACAGGTTTAAATGATATTGTGCTTCGTTCAATTAACCAAGCATAGAAACATAGGAAAAACTAATGAAAAAAGTGATTGTGATTACTGGAGCCAGCTCTGGGATTGGGGAAGATACAGCCAAAATGCTAGCACCAGATTATAAAATTGTTTTAGCAGCACGGAGAGAAGACCGGCTAAAGGCTTTGGTCGAAGAGATTAAAACAATGGGTGGAGAAGCACAGTATAAAGTTACTGATGTTGCTTCTTATGATCAAGTCGAAGCCTTAGCCAAGTTTGCTTTAAATACTTATGGTCAAATTGATGTTTGAATTAATAATGCTGGATTAATGCCAATTTCTTATCTTAAAGAAAAAAAGGTCAAAGAATGAGACGCGATGATCGATGTTAACATTAAAGGAACTTTATACGGAATTGGCGCTGCTCTTCCTACGATGCGCGAAAAGAAAAGCGGTCAAATTATTAATGTTTCTTCAGTCCAAGGTTTAGTGGTTTCACCAGAGATGGTAGTTTATAGTGCTACTAAATTTGCAATTCGCGCCATTACTGAAGGATTACGTCAAGAAGTCGCTGCTGATAGGGACAATATTCGGGTAACTGGGATTTATCCAGGGGCGGTTGCAACTGAATTAGTAAATATTCTTGATGGTGATTTAAAGCAGTACTATGAACAAAATGCGATTCCTCCAGAACGAGTGGCATTAGCAATTAAGAATGCAATCGAGATGCCTGACGACACAGGTTTAAACGACATTGTTATTCGTCCGATCAACCAAGTGAGATAGATTAAGGGAAAAAAATATGAAAAAAGTGATTGTGATTACTGGAGCCAGCTCTGGAATTGGGGAAGCTACAGCCAAAATGCTAGCACCAGATTATAAAATTGTTTTAGCAGCACGGAGAGAAGACCGGCTAAAGGCTTTGGTCGAAGAGATTAAAACAATGGGTGGAGAAGCACAGTATAAAGTTACTGATGTGAGCCAAAATGATCAAGTCGAAGCCTTAGCCAAGTTCGCTTTAGATACTTATGGTCAAATTGATGTTTGAATTAACAACGCGGGAATTATGCCCCAAGCCTGAATGAAAGAAAAAAAGGTCAAAGAATGAGACGCGATGATTGATGTTAACATTAAAGGAACTTTATACGGAATTGGCGCTGCTCTTCCTACGATGCGCGAAAAGAAAAGCGGTCAAATTATTAATGTTTCTTCAGTAGTTGGTTTCAAGGTTGCACCTGGAGCAACAGTTTATAGTGCCACTAAATTTGCAGTTCGCGCCATTACTGAAGGATTACGTCAAGAAGTTGCTGCTGATAGGGACAATATTCGGGTAACTGGGATTTATCCAGGGTATGTTGATACTGAATTACCTAATTCAATTACAGATGAAAAAATGAAAAAACAGGTGGAAGATGGTGCAAAGGCAGCTCAAGCAATTGCTCCAGAACGAGTAGCATTAGCAATTAAGAATGCAATCGAGATGCCTGAAGATACAGGTTTAAACGACATTGTCATTCGTTCTGTTTATCAAGCATTTTAATGAAAAAAAGACCTTATTCTTACAAGGTCTTTTTTATTTGTATTTTTGTCAATCAAGGTTATAAACAAGTTTTGCACTGCTGTCATCATTGCTATTGTTTAAATTTGTTAAAGCACTTGAATCAGGAACGTTGTTTGTTCCTACAAAAGTTCGGTTAGTTCAAGTATCGACAAGATCTTTGTTGCTAGCCCAGATAGATTTGTTGGTTTGAGCATTAAATTGTGCATAAGTTTGGTTAACTCAAGAACCATAGCCTCTGGTAGCTGAACCTACTAAATAACTAAATAGGTTAGATAAATCATTAGCTGCTTGAATATAAACATCAATAGCCCCAGTACCATCATTTTTTAAATCAGGATTATATTCAAAGTAGTTGGCATAACCTGAAGTCATATTAATCAACTTACCGTTTCTAAACACCAAAAAGTAAGGACCACTACCATCTTTAATCATCGTATTAAAGTCGGTTAACCGTTTAGTTTTGGCCAGCGACTTGACTGTATCACTACTTTGGTCGGCATCATCATTTGGTGTGGTACTCTTTGCTTGCATAAACTCTCAATAAGCTTCAAATTGATTATCAAACAAATCAGTAATAATATTTTTTCCTAAATTAGAAGACTTTCAAAAGGTCGTAATGTCGTTAACTAGAATTGTATTCAAAGCAATACTAGTTGCTTGTTGAGCACTTTCAACCCCATACCATTCGTTATTATCTTCGTTATCTAAACTTGCTGCATCAATTGGAGGAGTAATTGTCGAACTTAAAATCGCATCACGAATTTTTCTTTGATAACTTGTTGCTCCTAACTGAGTTAGGTCGATATTTTTACGCACAGCGCTAATTGCTTTGGTAGGATTATTGACATTATCACTATCAAAAGTTTTATCCACTACAGGGACAGTACCATAGACCCATTGGTTCAAAGCAGACAAGTAACTGTAGGTATCTGAGTTTTCTCTTCCACCGATAAAAACAATCGAAACATTGCTATTTTCTTTAGAAGCACTAACTCAACTTTGGTAGGTACTAAACTTGATGTTTGTATTCTGGTGGTCATTACTACTTCCACAAGCAACTACACTAGTTGTTGCTGTTGAAAACAATGTAATCGTACTTAAAATAGTTAACAATTTTCTCATTTGCCGCTCCTATTTACTGGGTTTTAGTTAAAAACGAAAAACCACTCTTATTATAACTTATCAGTTTTCAGATACATAGTTTATCTTGCAAGTTATTAAAAAAATTGCTATGATAAATTGGCATGTTAGAGCATGTAACTTTAGCTAAATTTATATGATTATTAATTAACAAGGAGAAAAAAGATGCGTGAAAAAATTATTTTACGTTGCAGCGTTTGCAAAAACGAAAATTACATCGGAAAAAATGATAAGAAAAAACCAAAAATTGAAGTAAAAAAATATTGTTCAAATTGTAACGAGCATCAATTACATAAACAAAAGAAATAAATTCGACCCCGACCTTTGTAAAAATTACTAAAGGTCTTTTTTATGCAGATAATTTCTTATATTATTAAAAGCAAAAGGAGCATTTTATGAGTAAACAAGCAATAATTCAGAATCTTTTAACCACCAATGGGGTGGAAGCAATTTTAATTACTTCTGAACAAAATCGGTTTTGATACACTGCCTTTCCTTCTTCACTTGGATACTTGTTAATTACTAAAAAAGGGAGTTATTTATTCTTGGATGGTCGTTATATCACTGCTGCTAGAGAAAGTAAAACTTTACAAAATGTTAATGAACTTTTCTTGTTTAAAGGTGATTTATTTGCCCAAATTAAACAAATTTTAGTTGATCAGAAGGTTAAAAGTTTAGGGTTTGAAAGTGATTGAACAATTTATCAAGATTACCTAACTTGAACTACAAAGTTTAATCAAATTGAATTAATACCAGTTAATACTAATCGGATTAGAATGATTAAAGATGAAAAAGAGATTCAGGCTTTAAAAAAAGCAGCAGAAATTACTCATAAAGTTTTTTTAGAAGTACTTGGTTATGTTCGCCCGGGAATAACTGAACGAATGGTGGCCACCTTTGTCAGTGATGCTTTTTTGCGTAATGGAGCGGATAAGTTAAGTTTTGATACAATTGTTGCTAGTGGAGTTAATGGGAGCAAACCTCATGCTGTTCCTAGTGATAAGGTGATTGAAGCAGGCGAATTTGTCACTTTAGATATGGGATGTTATTTTCAGGGTTATGCCTCTGATCAAACCAGAACCTTTTTAGTAGGTGAACATCCAAGCAACTCTGAATTATTAAAGGTTTATGATGTTGTTTATCAGGCACAAAGTTTAGGGATTAGTCTGTTAAAACCAGGAGTGTTATGTGGTGATATTCACCAAGAAGTTGATAAGTTTATTGCATCGCAAGGTTATCAAGGATACTTCACTCACGGTCTTGGTCATGGATTAGGAATTGAAATTCACGAAGAACCTTATGAAAATCCGGTTGGTGATGTTGTTTTAGCTCCGGGAATGACTTTAACTGTTGAACCTGGAATTTATCTTCCTGGAGTTGGAGGTGTGCGAATTGAAGATGACTTTGTGATTACTGCTCAAGGAGCAGAAGCACTAACCACTCCTTTGCGTGAACTTCAAAAAATTAAATAGCTTAATCTTCTGGTTTCTTTTAATGCTGAACCTGGTTTTTTCTACCATTTGAGGTTAATAATGTTATGATTAGGTTATTAATTAACTGGTTGGGAAGGGGTAATTGTTGATGAAAAGAACCACCAAATCACGAGAATCAAAAAAACCTTCTTTTATGCAACGTTATGAGTCTAGTGACTTTGTTAAACGTTTGGTTTCTTCGGTTTTTTTATTAGTTTTTTTGATTGTTTATGTTGGTTTATCTGCACTCTATACTGAAGGTTTGCGTCATAATCGACTTGAACACATTCAAGCTGCTAGTTATCTTAATTGGGCTTTAACCATCATTTTGGTTGCGGGATGCACCTATGAATTAATTAAAGCGTTGGGAATCAAAAAAACTAGTTGACCACTTTATTTAGCAGGAATTATTAGTGGGGTAATTTTGTTTGCTTTTCCTTTTGAAGACCACGAAAACTGAGCCTTTACTAAAGATATTAACTTGCACGATTGGTATCATTGGTATATTGTCTTTTTAGTAATTTTATTAGGTGTGGTGGTTTTTGCTGCAATTCCTTATTTTGCTAAGGGTAATTTCACTGATAGTTGAAAGCAATCAATAATGTTAGTTTTGTATGCATTGGTAGTTGTGTTTGGATTTAAAGGATTTAATCAAATTGCTTTGTCAATGGAGTTTGACAAGGATCCTTTTCCTCTTTTTACTTTCAATACAATCATCTGAGCTTGGGGAACAATTATTTTTACTGACAGTTTTGCTTATCTTGGGGGCCGAAAGTTTGGTAAAACACCTTTGGCACCAAAAATCAGTCCTAAAAAAACTTGGGAGGGAAGCGGAATTGGTAGTGCTATCGCAATTGTTAGTGGTAGTGTCTATGCGTTGTTGTTCTTTTATCTACTCCCAGATTATGCTCCTTTTGCTTACATCATGGAAGTAAAAGTCAACGATAAAGGTCATGCAATTCCTGGAGTTGTCCTTTTCTTGTTGACGATTTTAATTTCTTTTGCTGGACAGGTGGGCGATCTCTTCTTCTCTTGATATAAACGAGTTTTTGGCGTTAAAGACTTTTCAAACTTGATTCCTGGTCATGGGGGATTATTAGACCGTTTGGATTCCTTCTTATTTGTTTTCTTTATTTTGTACTTTATTAGTTTAGCGACTTTTTAAGTACATGAGAAAGCATGAACGCTTGCGCTTGGTTTAATTTAATTGACTAAGCGTTTTTTATAAGAATCTTGGTGATTCTGTTCTTGTTGATTTTTCATACAACTGGTCTTTAGTAATAGTAAGGATTAAAGACTTAGTGGTAGGATAAAATGTGATGGGGTGTAATAAAAAATGATTAAAAATGACAAAATTAATAAAATGTTTGCAGGAATTGGTTTATCTTTAACTGCTGAAGAAGAATTGATAATTGATCAATGTACCCAAGAAAGAGTTGAAATTGACCGACGAAAGAATAAAGCTCGAGTTTATTTTCAAGCGCCAAAATTATTACCAGTTAGTCTTGTTAAAAAGGTTGAAACTGCCTTTAAAAATAATTCTGTTATGAAAATGAAGTTAATTATCAGTGTTGATCACCTCGTGCTTGATGAGATGATTTTTGCTGAGTATTTTGATTTTATTAAAACTAGTAAAGCGCAGTTAGTTGAGGGTGGAGTAAAGATGGTTTTGACTAGTAATTGCCATTTTGATGCCTTGATGAACGAATTTCAAATTAAGTGCGCTAGTAAAATGGAGTTTGAAGAAGTAGCAAAAGATGCAACTTACTATGAAGCTAAGTTTCACCAGTACGGATTAAAAGATATGAAAGTTAAAGTTAGTTTAGATGAAACTCTAGACCCGCACCAAATTCTAGAAAAACATAATTCTCAATATTCTAAACTAGTTGAAATGGAAAAAAGTCGTCAAAACGAATTTGTTCGTCAAACCGGAAGCAAACCAAAAGTGATGGTTGGTGGTTATAAGGGAGGAAAGAATAATGCCTCTTTAGAAATACCAACATATGAAAAACTTCTTGATGTTGATGATAATGCTCAAAATATTGTGATTCATGCCTATTTATTAGACAAGGAGATTCGAACCTCCAAGTCAGGACGTAAGATTTATTCTTTAAAAGTTAGTGATGGGACTGATTCGATTAAAGTAACCTACTTTGCAAAGGGTGAGACTACCACTATCTTTGATGACTTAACTGATGATGAATTAAAAGATCGTGATCTAGCAAGTTTAGAACAAGTTAAAGCCAAACCAGGTGATTGAATTGCGTTTAAAGGACGAACTAACTACTCTGAATTTGACCGAGAACAAATTTTTGTCGCTGATAGTTTTAAAAAGATTGACCGAGCAATTCACCAACGACTTGATGATGCACCAAATAAACGGGTAGAATTGCATGCACACACCAAGATGTCGGTTATGGATGGTATTTCCACAGGAAGTGATTATTTAAACCAAGCGGTTAACTGGGATTGAAAAGCGATTGCAATCACTGATCATTTAAATGTCCAAGCCTTTCCTGATGCTTATGCCACTTTAAGAAAAATTAATAAAGGACGGAATGCTCAAGATCAATTTAAGTTAATTTATGGTTCAGAGTTAAACTTGGTTAATGAAAATATTTGGTATGTATTTAATCCAAAGGGTGTTGATTTAAATAAAGCAAAATGGGTAGTTTTTGACTTAGAAACTACAGGATTGAGTCCAGAGTTTGATGAAATTATTGAGTTTGGTGCGGTAAGTTATGACTATGTTTCTGGGCGCCGAGAAAAGATTGATATCTTAATTAAACCAACTCACCCTCTAAAGCAATTTACCAAAGATTTAACGCACATCACAGATGAAATGCTTGCTGATAAACCAGGGATTGAAACTGCTTTTAAAACCATTTATGAAACGATTAATGGGGCAATTTTAGTAGCTCACAATGCGAACTTCGACTTTGACTTTTTACAAAGTTATGCAAAAAAACTTGGTTACCCACCTCTGGAAAATACTGTAATCGATACTTTAACAATTGCCAGAGCTTATTGACCAAACCTTAAAAATCACCGGTTAGGAACTGTTGCTAAAAAAACTGGGATTTTGTATGATGACAAAATAGCTCACCGGGGAGATTATGATGCTGATGTTTTAACTGATGTTTTCGAGCGCATGTGAGCCGAAATTAAGAAACAATACCCAATTGTCAAAGATGAGGATTGGAATTTAATTCGTCCTGTTGATCATCACAATGATGCGAACTTTACTCGTGCTCGGGGAGTTCATGTCAATGTTTTAGCTAAAAATCAGGAAGGGTTGAAAGAACTTTATAAATTAATTTCTTTATCTCACACTCAAGAATACTTCACTTCACCCAAGGTTTTAAAGTCCACTTTAGACAAATTTCACGCTCAGAATAACCTTTTATTTGGTTCGGGATGTGTTAATGGAGCGGTTTTTGAAAGTGCTCGTACTGATACTGAAGCAAAACTTCGTGAACAAATTAATTATTATGACTATATTGAAATTCAACCATTAAGTGTTTATAAACATCTAATTCAAAATGGGGCGTTAGATGAAGCGGAATTAAAAGCAGTAATTAAGTTGATTATTCAAACTGCTAAAGAAGAAAATAAACCAGTTGTTGCTACTAGTGATTGTCATTATGTTGATCCTGAATTGAAGGTTATTCGTGATATTTATATCAACACCAAAGGTTTGGGTGGGCAATCTCACCCCTTATATGATTATCGGGGGAAAGTTAAGGATTATCCTGACCAATACCTTCGCACAACTGCAGAAATGCTTGAAGAGTTTGCGTGATTAGATGACAAAAGTTTGATTGAAGAGATTGTGATTACTAATTCGCAAAAAATTAGTGCCATGATTGATGTAGGAATCCAACCAGTCAAAGACGGAAGTTTTGCGCCAAACATTGAAAACGCTGACCAGTTATTACACGATAAGTGTTATCAAACTGCTCATGAAATGTATGGAGAGAATTTGCCTACAATTGTTTCTGAACGGTTAGAAAAAGAACTTGCTTCAATTACTAAACACGGATTTGCGGTGATTTATTGAATTTCACATAAGTTAGTAGAACGTTCGTTACACGATGGGTACTTGGTAGGATCGCGTGGTTCGGTAGGATCTTCATTTGTAGCTACTACTGCTCATATCACTGAAGTTAACCCGTTGAAAGCGCATTATCGATGCTTAAACTGCCAATATGCTGATTTTGAGACTCCTGCTGATATTAAGTGCGGTTATGATTTACCTGAAAAAAACTGTCCCAAATGTGGGGAAATTTTAATGGGAGATGGTCATGATATTCCCTTTGAAACGTTTTTAGGTTTTGATGGAGATAAAGTTCCTGATATCGATCTAAACTTTTCTGGAGAATACCAACCCCAAGCGCATAATTTTACTAAAGAAATGTTTGGTGAACACAACGTCTTCCGTGCGGGAACAATTTCTACAGTCGCTGAAAAAACTGCCTTTGGTTATGTTAGTGGTTATTTTGAAAAAACTCACGATGAATATCATCAACCTCGAAGGGTAGAAAAAGAACGTTTAGCTTTTTTAGCTCAAGGAGTTAAAAGAACTACAGGTCAACACCCAGGAGGAATTATTATTCTACCTCAAGAATACGAAATCGAAGATTTTACCCCTGTTAACTATCCCGCTGATGACCAAAACGCTTCGTGATTAACAACTCACTTTGATTTCCATTCAATTCACGATAACTTGTTAAAAATGGATATTTTAGGTCATGTCGATCCAACTGCACTAAGAATGCTTGGCGATTTAACCAGAGTTGATCCGATTAGTATTTCAACATCAGATCCAACAGTTTATTCCTTGTTTTATGGTTTAGATGCGTTGAACTTAAAACCAGAGCAGATTAATGGTGAAATGACAGGAGCAATTGGGATTCCTGAGTTTGGAACTGAATTTGTTCGGGGAATGTTAAAAGAAACTAAACCTTCATCATTTGCTGATTTAGTACAAATTTCTGGTTTATCTCACGGAACTGATGTGTGGTTGGGTAATGCTAGAGATTTAATCAGAAAGAACCAAGCCAATATTTCAACAGTAATTGGGTGTAGGGATGACATTATGGTCTATTTATTAGAAAAACACCTACCTTCTCATGATGCGTTTGTGATTATGGAATCGGTGCGAAAGGGAAAAGGTCTAAAACCAGAGTGAATGGAGTTAATGCGTAAACACGATGTTCCTGAATGATACATTGAATCTTGCTTAAAGATTAAGTATATGTTTCCTAAAGCTCATGCTACAGCCTATGTTTTAATGGCATACCGGGTGGCGTGATATAAGATTTATTATCCTGCAGAATATTATGCAACTTATTTTACTACTCGTGCTGATGCCTTTGATTTAAAGGTTGCTTTGGGGGGTTATGATAGTGTTTTACAATCATTACGAGAAATCATTTATAAACAAGAACATAACTTGCCGATTAGTAAAAAAGAACAAGATTTAAAAACTGTTTATGAAGTGTTAGTCGAAATGTATGCTCGAGGAATTAAGATGCAAAACATTGACTTTAACTTGTCGCAAGGAACAAGGTTTGGGGTCAAGATTGATGAGCAAACCAGAGAAAAAGTTATTATTCCTCCCTTTAATGTCATTGACTCGTTAGGAGGGGCAGTGGCTAATTCAATTGAATTGGCGAGAAGATTGAAGAAGTTTAGCTCAGTTAACGATTTAAAAGCCCGTACCCAAATTACTAATACCCAAATGAAAATTTTTGAAGAACTGAAGATTACTGATTCGTTAACTAATGATGAACAAATTAGTTTTGATTTTTAAAGAAAGTGGGGTTAAGAATGAAAAGTAAGGATAGTCGTTTGGTTGCAGACTTATTAAAAGATCGTCATAGTGTCCGTAAGTTTGACCCAACTTTTAACCTTGATGAAGATGATTTAGAATTAATTATCAAAGCAGCTCGTTTTTCACCAAGCAGTTTTGGGATTCTGAATAGTCGAATCATCGTAATTAAAAATAAAACTTTTCGTCAAAGTCTTTTACCCTATTTTTATTATCAAACAGCATTAGTTGATTGTTCAGTTTACCTTTTGTTTGTCGTTGATCATGGTGATTATATTTTAAGCGAATCAATTTTTAAAGCCAGAAAGTATATCCTTGATCCTGAGACTTTAACTAAACACGAAATTGATTTAAGTAATATTATTAGTAGTTGGGATGAACGCTTAACTTGAGGTGAGGGGTTTAATCCAACGCAATGATCAATTGCTCAAACTTACATTAATATGACTGCATCAATGATTCAAGCAGAACAACTACATATTGATACCACTCCTCATGAAGGATTTAATCAAGTTCAATTAACCAAGTTTTTACAAGAGCAAGGTTATCTTCACCCTCACGAAGTCGTGGGCATTGGTTTAGCATTAGGAAAGGTTAATCCAGAACAAACTCACGCAAACAATCAAGAAAAGATACGAAAATCTTTAGCTGATTATGTTTTAGTGATTGATTAATCTTGTTTTATTAAATAAAAAGTATATAATAGAAAAGGACATTAAGGAAATAGCACTCCAAGGAAGGTTAATAACCTTCCTTTCTTATTTCCAAAGGTTAATAAGGGGAAAAATGATTGATTTAAAGAAAATTCAACCACAATTAGAAGCGTTGATTCAACCGCTTCTTGCTGTTCATGAACTTAGAATTTATGAACTTAATTGCTACCAGAATTCTGATAGCGAAGATGTTTTACAAGTGTTAATTGAGTTTAAACAAGGGAATAAACCACTTGATTTTGATTTATTAGTACAAATTAATGAAGCGATTTCAGCAGGTTTAGACACTTTAGATAACCAATTTATCGAACCTTATCTCTTAGAAGTTGCTAGTGCTGGAATCGAAAAACCAATTCGTAATGAAACAGAATTAAACCAAGCAGTAAATGATTATGTTTATTTAGAACTTAATAATCCCCAAAAAGGAATTACTAAGACTTATGCGACGTTTTTAGGTTTTGACCAGACAAACAAGAAATATGTGTTTAGTTATTTTGTTAAAGGAAAACCACAAAAGTTAGACCTTGAGTTTGCCCAGATTAAATTTATTCGCCATGCGGTAAAGTTTTAAAGAAAAAGGAGAAAAAGTAAATGGAAAATTACGCCAACATTTTAGAAGCAATTAACCAAATTGCTAATGAAAAAAGTATTGATGAAAACGAAATTATTACAGCAATTAAAGAAGGATTTCAAAAAGCTTACGAACGTTTTTTTGACACTGAAGCATTGACTGAAGTTGATTTAGATGACCAAACTGGATCGATTAAAATGTATTTATTATTAAAGGTTGTTGATCAAGTTCAAGATGATCTTGATGACTGGTTAGAAATTAGTCTTGATGATGCTCGTCAAGAGTTTGGTGACAAGGTTAAAGAAGGAGATATTATTCATCGTCAAATTCCGTTTGAAAAGGAATTTTCTCGATTAGCAATTCACCAAGTCCGTCAAATTATTCAACAAAAAATCAAGGGTGCAGAACGTAGTCGTTTATATGATAAGTTTGCTGATAAAAACCACCAATTGTTAACTGGAAAAATTGTTGGTACTAATGATCGGGGAGATGGTTATTTAATTGAAGTTGATGATGCCACTACCTCTTTATGAAACAAAAAGTTGATTCCTGGTGATCATTTTGAAATTGGTGATTTAGTTTCTTTTTATGTTGATGAAGTGCAAAGAGAAAACCGCTTTTCACCAATCTCAATTTCTCGAACTGCACCAGGGTTTTTAAGAAGAATTTTAGAACGTGAAGTGCCAGAAGTTGCTGAAGAAATTATTGATATTAAAGGAATTTCGCGTGAACCAGGAATCAGAGCAAAAGTTGCTGTCCAATCTTTAGATCCTAATGTCGAACCAATTGGAGCATTGGTTGGGGTGCATGGGTCACGAATTAGTAAAATTTCAGAACTATTAAACGGAGAAAAGATTGATATTGTTTTGTGAGACGAAGATTTAAACACCTTCATTATGAGTGCAATGGCTCCAGTTAGAGTTGTTTCAGTTGATGTTGATTTAGAAAACAACGAAGCTGATATTATTGTACCTAACGAACAACTTTCTTTAGCAATTGGTCGTGGTGGGGTCGCTGCTCGCTTGGTTGCTAACCTTTTGAAGATGAAAATTAATATTATTTCAGTAAAACAAGCTCAAGAAATAGGAATTGAAAATAAGTGAAACGGAAATATTTCTCCTGATGAACTTGCTTCAAAAGAATTTATCGACTCAACAATGCGTCGAAGAAAAGGTCCTAAGAATAATAATCTTCGTACTAGTCAACCCCGTTTTAGAGATGGTCAAAATTATCAAAAATCTGTTGTTCAAACCAATGATGATATTCTTAAAGAATTAGAACAAGAATTAGAACGTTTCCAAGCTGAAATTGCTGATGAGGAAGGAAATCAAACGATTTCTCAAACTTCTGAACATTCTTCAATCCTTGAAAAAAATGATGAAAGTGACTTGGATGAAATCAGTAAAAATCTTCAAGCTTTGGATGAAGTAATAAGTGGGGATGATAGTGATGACGACGACGAAGGCGATGAGTATGACTCATACTATGATTAACTAATGGGACAACTAACTTTAAGAAAAGAAGTAGTTTCACAAACTTTGCAACCTTTTGAGAGTTTAATTCGGGTAGTTAAAACTCCTAAGGATGAGATTTTGATTGATTCAACTAAAACAATTAAGGGTCGGGGAGTTTATCTTGCTCCAAGTTTAGAAGCTATTAGACAAGCGCGTAAAAAACGTTTATTAGATAAAGGGTTAAAAATCCGCATCCCTAACCATATCTATGACCAGTTAGAAATTGAAGTAAAAGAACATTGATAGTTAGACAACAAAAAAAATTCTTACAAGCGATTGGTTTAGCTACAAAAGCCCATCAGGTCGTTTATGGTCAACGTTTGCTTGAAATGATCCAGTCTCAAAAGATTTTTCTGGTAATTCTAACTGCGCAAATGGGAGTAAGTCAGAAGAAAAAAGTTGTTAATAAAGCAAACTATTATAAAATAGAAGTAATCGACAGTGAGATTAGCAAATACGAGTTAAACCAGATTTTAAAAACTCCAAATAACATTAGTGCAATTGGAATTAGTGATAAAAACTTGGCTTGATTGCTCAAATCATATCAAGAAGAGTAAAAAGAGGTGGAGTTAAATGGCAGAAAACAAGAAAAACAAACCAAACCATAATAAAAATCAATCAAAAAAGGCTTTGGAACGACAACGGGTAAACCAACATACCAAAACGATTAAAAATAAGTTAAAAGAAGAAAAACAAACTGGGTTAGTTGATGGGGTGTTTGTTTATACTGGTCCTTTAACAATTGCTGAGTTTGCTTTAAAAATCAATAAACCAGTGACTGAAATTGTTAAGTATTTTTTTAAGCAAGGTTTAATGCTAAATCAAAATACATTATTGAGTGAAGACCAAATTGCTGAATTAGCAATTGAAAATGGTTATGACTTTAAAAAAGAAAATATTGTTACTAAAGAAAACTTGCTTGAAACCTTTCAAGTTGAAGATGACCCTAAGAGTTTAGTGACCATTCCTCCAGTGGTTACAGTAATGGGGCATGTTGATCATGGAAAAACCACCCTTTTAGATGCTTTGCGTCATTCTAATATCACTACTTCAGAGGCTGGGGGAATTACACAAGCAATTGGAGCTTATCAAATTGTGATGCCTCAAACTGAACAAAAGATTACTTTTATTGATACTCCAGGACACGAAGCGTTTACTGAAATGCGAAGCAGAGGAGCGAACGCAACTAATATTATTGTTTTAGTTGTTGCTGCTGATGATGGGGTAATGCCTCAAACTGAAGAAGCTATTGATCATGCCCGTCAAGCTAAAGTACCGATGATTGTTTTCATTAATAAAATGGACAAACCAGGAGTTAATCCTGACCGGGTAAAAGCAGAATTGATGGAAAAAGGAGTGATTAGCGAAGAGTGGGGTGGAGAGGTTCCTTTCATTGAAGGAAGCGCAAAAGCCAAATTAAATCTCGACCAGTTATTAGAAAACATTCTTTTAGTAGCTGAAGTTGAAGACTTAAAAGCTAATCCCAATAAGTTTGCTTCAGGGGTGGTATTAGAAGCTCATTTAGATAAAGCCCGAGGACCAGTGGCCTCAGTGTTAGTGCAACAAGGAACTTTACGTTTACGTGATGTTTTGGTAGCTGGGGGAACGTATGGAACAATTAAAGACCTTCGTGACGACCAAAATAAAAGTGTTAGTCAAGCTGAACCAAGCATGCCAGTGCTGGTTATAGGATTAAATGATGTTCCTTTACCAGGAGATAAATTTTTAGTTTTAAATGATGAAAAGACTGCTCGTCAAATTGCCACAGCCCAAGCTGATCGTCAAGCTCGCGAAGCAGAACAAACTAGTAAGATTGTGACTTTAGATAAAATCAAAACTCAGATCGAAGAAGAGGGATTAAAGAATCTTAATATTATTATTAAAGCTGATACTCAAGGTAGTGTCGAAGCGTTAAAACAAGTTTTAAATAAACTTGAAATTCCAGGAGTAAAGATTGAAGTTATCCGTGCTAGTGTTGGAGCAATTACCAGTACTGATGTTTCTTTAGCCCAAACTGCAAATGCAATTCTTTATGGGTTCAATGTTCGTCCTAGTGCTGAAGTGCGTAGGGTAGTTGAGGAACGTGGAGTTGACTTAAGACTACACAACGTGATTTATAAAGTAGTTGAGGAATTAGAACAAGCAGCCAAGGGGTTGTTAGATCCAGAAATGGTTGAAAAGGTGCAAGGACAAGCTGAAGTGCGTGTCTTGTTTAAACATTCTGCTGTGGGAACCATTGCTGGGTGTTATGTTGTTGATGGGGTTATTAAACGAAAAGATAAGGTGCGTGTCTTGAGAAATGGTGTGGTTATTTATGATGGTGAAATTGCTGGATTAAAACACGAAAAAGACGATATTAAAGAGGCAAAAACTAGTTCTGAATGTGGAATTACGATTAAGAACTTTAATGACTTGAAGATCGGCGATATAATTGAGTCTTATCTAGTGGAGACTGTTGCTAATAATTAATACTAGTATAATTACGAAGATTGGAGAGATTGAAAATGAAAAATCCTAAAGTTCAAGGCCGCAAAGAGTCAATAATTAGTCGAGAATTAACTTTAATTCTTATTAAAGAGATTGATGATGTCATCTTGAAAGCGGTTTCAATTAGTGAGGTACGCTTAATTAATGATAATGAGTTAGCTAAGGTTTATTATTCTTTTATTGCTTTTTCAAACCAAACAATTAACCAGAATATTGTTCAAACTCATTTAGAAGAAAAAAAGAATTTAATTCGCAAACTGTTAGCCAGAAAGTTAGAAATGCGGAAAGTACCAGATTTAAGCTTTGTCTATGATGATTCTTTAGATCGTGCTAACCGGATTGACCAAATCTTAGCTGATAAATAGTTAAAATACTACTCAAAAAAGTCAAGGAGTAGTATTTTCTTTATCAAAAAATCCCTGGTAAAATTAACTTACTGCAATAAGGGAGAGTAATGACACAACAACCATCAGGGATTTTTTTAGTTAACAAACCAAAAGAAATGACCACCAACCAGTTAATTCAAACTATTAAAACCAAGTTAAAAGTCAACAAAATCGGTCATGCAGGAACTTTAGATCCTCTAGCTACAGGAGTGGTCGTTGTCTTGGTAAATCAAGGGACAAAGCTTTCAGATTTGTTCTTAAACCAAACTAAAACCTATCAGGTTGGAGCTAAGCTTTATGAGCACACTACTACTTATGATAGTGAAGGTGAAGTGGTTAAAACTGATCTTAATCATACAGTGAAGAACATTGATCAATTACAACAAGTAGTGGAAAAATACAATGGTTTGGTTTATGAACAAACACCACCAATCTATAGCGCAATCAAAGTACAAGGAAAAGAACTCTATAAATACGCAAGAAATCATGAGGTTGATGTGCTAATTTCCCCAAGAACTGTAGAAATTTATCAAAGTCGGATTGATGAATTTATTCAAGAACCAGATAATATTTTTTATTTGACCACTACAGTAAGTAAGGGAACTTATATTCGGAGTTTGGTTGTTGATATTGCTACTGATTTGAATACTTATGCTCATGTGGTGATGTTAAATCGTTTGCAATCGGGAGTTTTTCATCTTGATGAAACAAAAACCCTTGATGAGTTAACTTGAGCAGATTTAATTCCTAATTACGAAGCAGTAAAACTAAGTGATTGAACCATTCATGAGTTGAATGAAACAGAGTTTTATCAAGTGGAAAACGGAAGAAAAATTACCCTTCCCTTAACTCTTGATCGCGTGTTTTTAAGTTATCAACACCATTTGGTTGCTTTGTATGCTCGAGAAGAGAGCGGACAATATAAGAGTATAAAAGGTGGTTTTAACCATTAAGAAGAGGGGATTAACATGATTACAATTAGAGCTGATATTAATGATTTACAAAAGATTCCAGGAATCAAGCGGAGTTTGGTGGTGATTGGAAAATTTGATGGTTTACACCAATATCACGAGAAATTGATTAAAATTGCTACTAAACTAGCAGTTAAGAACTATTTACAGTTAATTGTTTTAAGTTTTGATTCCTCTTTTAATTCTTTAAATCATCAAGTTAATGACCAGATGATGCATCCAAAGGAAAAAGAGACCATCTTTGAGGACTATTTTGCTCTTGACTATTACATTGAGTTAGTGGTGAATGAAAATTTGCAAAGTTATAGTCAAAACCAATTTATGGGTTGGTTAAAAAAGACTTTAAAGTGTCAGATGTTAGTTGAAGGTAGTGACTTTACCTTTGGAACTGATAAACAAGGAACAGTAACAGATTTAAAACGTTATTTCGGTGATGAGAATGTTTATGTTTTAAATCGAAACTCGCGTTCACTTTCTTCGACTAAAATTCGTGATCTTTTAAAAAAGGGTAAAATTAACCAAGCAAACAAACTTTTATACACTCCGTTTAAATTGTATGTAGAGGCAAATAACCACTCGACAAAAAAGGTAGTTTTTCCCAATTTAGAGTTAAGCGAGGGTTGCTACGAGGGAAGAGTTGATGACAAACAAGCTGCAACGATTTTGTTGACTAACCACACGGTTGAATTGCTTGATTTTGATCAACTCAAGAACAAAAAACCAGAATTTATTACTTTAGTTAAATATCTAGGAAAAACTTTGAAATAAAAGGGTTTTATCATTTTGAAAATTAAGGTTTAGACCTGAAAATATGCTATGATTATCAAGTATTTGTTTTTACTAAGTTTAGATTCTGCCCTTAGAATTTTTACTAAGTTTAAACAGTATTTAGCAAAACTAAAGAAAGGGAAAATAAAATGGTATCAAAAACTCGTAAAGCTGAGTTGGTTCAACAGTTTGGAGGTTCAACACTTGACACAGGGAAACCAGAAGTGCAAATTGCGATCTTAACTGAGGATATCAATAACATGACTGAACATCTAAAAATTCACAAAAAAGATGTTCCAACCAGAAGAACTTTATTAAAAAAAGTTGCTCAACGTCGTCACTTACTAGACTACTTAACTCGTAAAGATGTTAACCGTTATAAAGAAGTGGTAGCTGCTTTAGGATTAAGAAAATAAATCCTTATTGATTTAAAAAAACAGAACCAATAATGGTTCTGTTTTTTTGTTATAGAACTTTATCTACTTATTTATTCTGAAACAGAACCAGTTGAAACTGGAGTAGTAAGGTTTAAGTTTAAAGTTAAAACTTTATTAATGATTGTTTTTACTTGATTGTCTAGTTTATTTTTAACTTCTCAAGTATTGTTGATAAATTCAATACGAAGATCTTTTGCTGTTAATAAGTCTGCAAATGTCTTAGCTTGTAATCAATTACCATCAGTTTGATACCAAACAGTCATTTCTCCTTGAGTTCAATTCAAGTTTAGATAATCAAGTTTATTTTCTAAATCTGGGTTTGAGTTTAAAAAAGTTTTTAAAGAATCTTTTATTGCATCAGCCAAATTATTGGTTGGAATCTGGAAATGAATAGGATCATCAAATCCAAGAATTTTTCCTCCAAGAGTGAAGAAGAATGAAAGTGGATTTTGTAAATCATAACCACCTTCCCAAGTTTTTTGTTCGTCTTGGTTATCATCTCAAGAATGATTAGTTCCTAGAATAAAGTCGATAAAGTTGCTAAGATTAACTTCAGGAATAAAGTCGAAAACTCCAATGGCGATATTGTTTTCATCAGTTAGATTAGATTGATATCTAATTGGTTGGCCATTGTAATCAAGCTTGATTGGGGTTGTGTTTGGCACTTTTGATCCAGTTGAAGTTTGTCAACCTTCAAAAAGATCATAAACCAAACGTTCTAAGTTATTTGTAAAAGTAATTGTTTGTCCTTCATTATTAACATCTTTAATACCTTGATTAATTTGACCAAAACCATCATCGTTAATATCGCTTGGTTTAGCAAAGAAATATTGAATTAAATTTAAAATCAGATTGGTATTTCCAGTTTGACTTTGTTGTTCAATAAAGTTTGATAAATGAATTAAATCTGGAAGAATACTTGTTAAAACATCAGTAATTTTTAGACTAACATTTAAACTAATTCCCTCCATTGGGGTAATTGATTCATTAATTGTATTGTTGTCTTTCAATAGTGTTTCAGCAGTGGCTATCAATCCTTGAAATTTTGCTCAATTTTCATCATCTGTAAAATTAGCAGGAATTTTGGCAGGAAGAAAAGCTTTGATGGTAGGAATAACTGTGTTAATTAAATTCTTGATTGTTTGTTTTCCTCCAACCACTGGAGCATCACCTAAGTCAACTTTAAAATCTGCTAGGTTAACTGATGGATTGTTGTTTAACAAATCAGTTACTTGATTAGTTAGTCCAGGGATGGTTTCTTTCATATCTTCTACGATATCTTTGGTTAGGAAATTAAACACAAATTCATTAGAACCATCCTGAGGATTTTTAATGTTTTCTTGTTTGTGAAGTACTTCTAAAGCTATCTTTCCTTTATCTCCGTCTTCACTTGCTGCACTAAAATTTGCAACCTTAATTGTTAATTGTTTTTTATATTTACTCAAATTAACACTTTGACTGACGATCTTTTCTTTAACCTGATCTTGACTTTGTTCGTTGTTAGGAACATCGACACTTAAATAACTAGCGGTAGTCTTTTCTTCTAATTCTGCAGCAATACTATTGATGATAGCATCGTTCACAGGATCTTTATCTGTGCTACCACAACTAATTACGGTTGCTGCAGATGAAGCAGTAATTCCTAAGGCTGATAGAGTGACTAAAAGTTTTTTCATTTTTTTACCTCTGTTTCATTTCACTTCTGTCTTTATTATATTACAAAAAAGAGAACTCAACACTTTTAAGTTTATTTTTTTAACAATTTAAACAAGTTTCTATTTTTAGAGTTGAGTGGTTTTTGTAAGTTAAAAGATACTAAGTTTGGTTAGTTTTTGGTAGAATTATCCTGGATCTTTAAAAAAGGATGGATTGATAATGACTAAAAACCGGAAAAGGATTAAATTTTTATATCAGTCCTTGATGGTTTTGATTATTAGTTTTGCAATTGTCTCTTCTGCTTTTAAAGTAATTTACTTTAATAGAATATTTATTAATCTTACTCTAGTGTTTTTTTCAATAATTACGGTGATGATGATATCAATTTTTATTACTGAATCGTTAAAAGCTAACCAAGAAAATGATTTTAAGTACGTTGTTTTAAGTATGAGTTTTATTATTTCGATTCATGAAATTTTTGTTTTTTGGCAATACCGTGAATCGGGATTGGGTTTATTGTGAAACCTAGCAATTATTGGTTTACTACTTGGTTTTGCGGTTTTCCACTTGATTGTAGTTAGTTCACAAAACTTAATTGAAGTTTATGTTAATTTAGAAGTTGTTTTTATCACTGAAAAAAATCTTTTTTCTGATAAAGTTTTTTCAAATTCTTTAGCACTATTCTTTATCAAGATAATTTTGATTTTTAATAACAAAGTTAAACAATTAATCAGAAGTTGATTATTGACTCAAGAATTGATAAGTACTTTCAAAGTAGTTTTGCTGACTAAATACATGAAAAGCCAACTTTTTCCACCCAAAGTTAGATACTTTTTGATTAAAAAATATTAAAGGAGCATGAGATAATGACAAATAAAATTATTGATGTTGAACACTTAACCAAAAACTACAAAAACAATAAAGGAATTTTTGATGTGAGTTTTAGTGTCAATGAAGGCGAAGTATTTGGTTATTTAGGGCCTAATGGGGCTGGTAAATCAACTACTATTCGTCATTTAATGGGTTTTATTAAACCAGCAAAAGGTAAGGCAAAAATTCATAACCTTGATTGCTGAAAAGGTTCAACTAAAATTCAAAAGAAGCTTGGTTATTTACCAGGAGAATTAGCTTTACCAGAAAACCAAACTGGGATTAGTTATATTAAATACATTTATCAATTAAGAAAACTAAAAAATTGGACTGAAATTGAAGAAATGATTAAGTATTGAGAATTTGATCCCACTGTCAAAATTAAGAAAATGTCAAAGGGAATGAAACAAAAAGTCGGGTTAATCTTGACTTTTATGCATCACCCTGATGTTTTGATTCTTGATGAACCTACTAGTGGGCTGGACCCCTTAATGCAAGATAAGTTTGTCCAACTAATTAAAAGTGAAAAAGCTAAGGGTCATACCGTGTTGATGTCTTCGCATATTTTTCAAGAAATTGAAAATACGTGTGATCGGGTAGCGATTATTAAACAAGGAAAAATTATTTCTCAACTAGATTTAAGTGAAATCAATTCGGGAAAAACTCGAGAATACACGGTTGAATTTGATCAACCCTATACCTCAAAACCAAAAACTTACAAAATTAAAACAATTAATGAAGAAAAAACTACAGTGACTTTTACTGTGCCTAGAACTTATGTTGGAAGTTTCTTAAAAGCAATTGAAAAGTATAAACCAGTTAGTTTTGAAGAAAATAAGTTCGATCTTGAAAAATACTTTTTACACTTTTATAAAGAAGAGGAAAGTAAGAAAGGAAAACGTCATGAATAGATTTTTATTTAATAAACAAATTAAATCCTACTGGATTTTTGAATTACTTTGTTTAATTGTTCCTGCTCTTGCAGTAATTGCAATTGTTGCTGTAGCTGAAGCTGATGACGGAATTAAGGTGGTTTCAGAGGTTATTGATGCAGTCTTTTTCACTTCAATTGCTTTAGAAATGTCAGCGATTTTTATTATTGTTGCAGGAAATGGGATTGTTACTGGTGATGTACAGAAGGGAACGATTACTTATACTGCGACAGCAGGAATTGGCCGTTGAAAGATTATTAATACTAAGATTATTTATTTTGCTGCTTATGCTTTGCTTTTCTTCTTGATTAATTTAATTATTATTCTTCCTACAGTTTCTCTGCAAAAAACTGATGTTGATTTAGGATTATTTACACTAAAAATGTTTGGTTTCATGTTGTTGTTGTTTGCTACTTCAGGATTTATGTTTATTATTTCTAGTGTTTTTAACAAATCTGTCTTAACTTTTGCTATCGGCGGGGGAATTATTGTTTTCTTTATTTTGATGTCAATTTTATCCCAAATCGGTTCGATTGGAAAATATACCAAATATTTAACCATTAATACTTTATTCTATGTTGAAGGCTACACAATAAAAGAGGGTAAGATTGATTTAAACCCAACTGCTATTTTAGGAATGATTATTTTAGCAGGAATTGGGATTGGAACTTATGTTGGTTCTGCTTTTATCTTTACTAGAAAAGACTTACCGCTATAGAGGATTGTTAAACCAAGTAATTAAAAAGGAGATTTTGATCTCCTTTTTTTGTTTTAAGAAAGGTGATTTTTTAAGAATAAACCAAAAATTTATTGACACTCTCTGATGATATTGTGTATTATTAAAAGGTGTTAAATGCAGGTGTAGTTTAATGGTAGAACTTCAGCCTTCCAAGCTGACTGTGAGGGTTCGATTCCCTTCACCTGCTCCATAAGTAAATGAGTTTAAGCAACCCCTTCTGGGGTTGCTTTTTTGTTTGGTTAAAATTAGTTATAATTACCCTATTACAAGGGAATTTAAGAAAAATGAGTAAACAACTTAATAATGAGAAACAAAAAGTAGGAGAAGATTCTTATTGAAATAAAATCCGAGAATTTAACTTAACTAGAACTAGATTTGGATGGTTAGTTTTATGGCAGTTAATCGAAACGATTATCCCTTTTATTTTAGTTTGAGTGTTTGTTGGTCCTGAACTTAAAAAATATCATGCTTTTAACCATTACAACGATTTATTAAATCCCCACGCAGGATTCTTGGTTTTAATTTGTTTAGCAATCTTGTTGTGAGCATGAACTATTCAAATTGTTAGTTTTTTTTACCGCTGACAAAATGCAGATAGTTTTACCTTCACCTTAATTTTTTCTTTAGTCTTTTTTACTTTAATAATGAATGGATGTTGGTTAGTTGATAGTAAATTAAATCTCAGTGTCCAAATAATTATTCGATTCCTGATTGGTTTATTTATTGCCATTGGTGGATTATTTTTAGGAGTTCTTGTCACTTCCTTTGCCCGAAATTATCGTTATAAGGTTGAAGAAGATGAAGAAACCTTGTTACTTGCTTATCAGAATGGTGAACCAATTCCCACCAAAGCTCAGCTTCGTTTAGTTCGCGCGCAAAAAAACCATGAAATTCGTGAAGCTCAAGCCAAGGAATTAGACGAATTTAAAAAGCAATTGGATGCAAAATTATTAGAAGCTTTTAATAATAAAACGATTGATAAACATGAAGTTAAACTTGAAGCCAAGGAAGCTAAAAAGCGTGAACGTTTTGTTAAAAGACAAGCAAAAAAGACTAAAAAGGAAGTTTAGCGAAGTTTTGTAATTTTTGATTCATTAACTGCACAATTTCTTGATAAACTGGTTGGTGCATCTTTTCATACATATAAGTTGCCCAGTTGATTCAAAGCAAATAAGCATAAAAAACCAAATCTTTGAGTTTGGTTTTTTCTTTGTCACTTAAGCCTAAAAGGTCAACAAAAGCTTTGATTTGATTTGAAGGTAAAGTTTCACTAATTACGCCAGCATAATCAAATAAAGCAAGGTTGAAACAACTATATTCAAAATCAATCAGTTTTAACTGATCATCAACAAAAAGAAAGTTGCCAGGAACCATGTCGTTGTGCGATAAACAAACCTTAAATTCTGGTTCGTATCATCTGGTGATAATTTGATCAAGTTTGGTTTGATAACTCGATAGATCAACTAGGGGGTTTTGAATTTTTGTGACAAACTTATTTAAATATTCTCTTGCTTCAAAGAAGGGCATTTCTACTTCTAAATGATGGTATGCTTCAATGATCTTAATCATTGCAGTTAAGGTTGTAGGATCGCTAAGTTTTTCTGGTTGGTCTAATAAGGTATAACTGTTTGGATAATAAGTTCAGGTACTAAAAAAGTGTTGATCAACATCAACTCCTCAAGTTAAGGGTTTTAAGTAAAAATCCTGATCAGGAAGAGTTTGAAATTGTTGATAAAGTTCACTCTCTGCTTTACGGTTTAAAAAATAGTCGACCGTTGGTGAAGAGGTTTTTCTAATCATTCCTTTTTCTAAACTAATCTTGTTGGTTAAACCTTGACCGACTTTCATTTCTGAACCTTTCCTATTAAAATAAATAAAGTATAAAATAATATTAACTCAATTTTTACAAAGGACTTTGATGATGGGTGAACCACAAATTTGAATTGCGACAACTAATCTTCATAAAATTCAAGAATTTAAAAAGATGTTAGGTGGTTATGAAGTTAAGTCCTTATTAGATTTACCAAATTCCTTAGTAATTGAAGAGAATGGCACGACTTTTTGTGAAAATGCGCTCATTAAAGCTAAAGCTTTAGCTTTAATGATTAATCAACCTTCAATTGGTGATGATAGTGGTCTTCTTGTTGATGGACTTGATGGTTTTCCTGGAGTTTATTCACGAAGATGAGCGTTACCTTTAACTCTTGATACAGAAATTAATGTTAAATTACTAAGATTAATTGATGATAAAGGGTTGAAAACTAAGGCCCAACGCCAAAGTAGGATGGTTAGTTGCTTGGTTTATTATGATCCAATTACCAAGAATGAACAAACTTTTGAAGGTGAATTAGAAGGTTATATTACTTACCAACCTCAGGGTGTTGATGGATTTGGTTATGATCAGGTCTTTGCTTTGAATGATTCTGATTTAACTCTTGCTCAAATCGGAATAGAAAAAAATAGTTTATCATCACGAAGCCAAGCCTTAACAAAATTAATGCAGTGATTAGAAAGTAAGGATAATTAAGCAGAATGCGCAAAATTAACATTGTTTTATTTGAACCAGAGATTGCGCAAAATACCGCGGCAATTATGCGTACTTGTGTTGCTTTTGACATGAATCTTCATGTTATTGAACCCTTGGGTTTTATTCTCAATGAACACAATATGGCGCGAAGTAGTGCTAATGAGTATAAAAAGGTACAACTTTTTCGTTATGATAATTGGGACGACTTTATTACTAAGCATCCTTGCGTTTCGCTTTATTGTTTAACACGTTATGGGAATAAACCCTTGTCAAGTTTTGATTTCACTACGATAAACGACGAAGTTTATTTACTATTTGGTAAGGAATCGACTGGGATTGATAAAGAAATCCTTTATGCCTATCAAGAAACGATGTTTCGAATTCCAATGGTTGAAGCTGCTCGAAGTATCAATTTAGCCAATTGTGTTGGAATTGCTAGTAGTGAAGTCTTGCGACAATGAGACTATTTAAATCTTTGTCAAAGTGAAACTCAACGAGGATCGGACTATATTAATTCTCGAAAATGAGTCAAAGAACAATAAAGGAGGTGATAAAAATGGCAAACGATAAAAATAATTTACCCTACGTGCTAAGTGATCTTGATGGGACGATTTCGCTTATGGATTTTAGTTTTTTAAAAACAACTTTAACTGATATTGCTTCATATCAAAAAGCTAGTGGTAACAAGTTTAGTTTCATTACTGGTCGAAATATGGTGGTAAATAAAGCGGTGATTGAACAATTAAAGATTAAACTTCCGATTGTTTCTTGTAATGGGGCGTTAATTACTGATCATAAGGGTGAGGTCTTGGCTGCTGAATATCTCGATAAACGTACTTGTGTAACGATTTTCCGTGAGGCGGATAATTTTGATTTGGATTTGATTTGTTATACTCCCACTGCAATTGTTGGTACTGCTGATTCTAACCGCATTAAAGCGTGAAATGCTTATAATCAAAAGCAAAAACCTTCACATAAGTTTGAAATTACCATTTTTCCTGATCTTGATGCAATCGCAGACGCGATTGCTGATGAAAGTATTAAACCCTTAGAGTTGGTCTGTGTTGTAGAAAATGATGAAGAACGCAAGGCCATGCAAGCAATCTTTGATAGCTATCAAGATGAAATTAACTATGTTCAATCTGATGCCATGCTTTTTGATGCCTTAAAAAAAGGAATTAATAAGGAGTTTGGTTTGAAGAAGTGAGCAGAATTAATTAATACCGATCCTCAACAAGTGGTTTGTTTTGGTGATAATTATAATGATTTAGAAATGATTAAGTTAGTTGAACACGGTTATGTGGTTGATAATGGGGTCCAAGCTTTAAAAGATTTAGCTTATAAAGTTATTAAATCAGTTGATGAAAACGGGGTTGGTGAACAATTAGAAAGAATTATCAAACATGAGTACGACTAAAAAAATTGCTCTGTTTGGAGGAAGTTTTGATCCAGTTCACACCGATCATTTAAACATCGCTAAAGCTTGTTATTCTGATTTAGGATTTGAAGAAGTTTGATTAATTCCTACTTATCTAAATCCGTTTAAATCTCAACAAAATAGTAGCAATTCTGATCGTTTAGCAATGTTGAACCTTTTAATAAAAGATTATGATTTTTTAAAAATTAACACTCACGAAATTGATCAACCCCACGCTAGTTACACTTATCATACAGTTAAATATTTTTTAGACTTGTACGATGATCAAGATGTGGAATTTGCTTTTATTATGGGTAGTGACCAGTTAGATCGGTTTGAATCTTGAGACCAGTTTGATGAATTGATCCAAATGATTAAGTTTAAGGTTTTTTTAAGAAGTGATGATTATAACCACGAAGTCGTTGATAAATACCACTTAGAGGTTTTTAATTTCAACCGTTTAGGTTTAAGTTCGACTGATATTCGTAATTTAAAACACCTGGATTTACAAGTTCCAGCAATTAATGATTATACTAATTACCATCTGTTATACCTTTCTGAACGTTTAGAAGCGCAAATGGATAACAATCGTTACTTGCATTGTTTAAATGTGGGGCAAATGGCGCACGATTTAGCAACTCACCACCATTTGGATGCTAAAAAAGCCTTAATTGCAGGAACTTTGCATGATGTTGCCAAGCAGTGAGAAAAACCAAAACTCCAGCAATATTTAGCCAAGTGAGCTCCAGATTTACTAACTGAACCCTCACAAGTATGACATAGTTTTGTTGGAGGATTACACTTAAAACACGATTGAATTATGGGTGATGAAGAGATTATCCAAGCAGTCTTTAACCACACAGTGGGTAAACAAAACATGAGTCTTTTAGATAAAATTGTTTTTTGTGCTGATAAAATTTCAAGTGAACGGAATTATGATGGTGTAAAAGAGTTTCGCGAGTTGTGTTTCAAGGATTTAAACCAAGGTTTTAAAACTTTGTTAAAAAACCAATATGATCAGGTAGTGAACAAAAACCAAAACCATGAAGTTGGGGAGAGATTGGCTAAAACTTATCAATATTATATTAAAGAGGGAAAGAATTAGATGAAGATTGTGATTGGAGCGATGGAAGAAGAATTAAACCAGTTTGTGATTGACCTTGAAGCACAACGAGTTGAAGGTTCTTTAATTCCGGAGTTTTATCAACCTGATTTAGACTTAACGATTGCTTGAACTGGGGTAGGGATTAGTAATGCATCATGAGGATTAACTTACCTACTAACGAAGTATCAAGACCAGAAAATTGAATGAATCATTAATGCTGGCACTGCTTGTGGGGTTAATTTAACGCTAAACCAAAATGATGTTGTTTTAGTTAATCATGCCTATTATGCTACTGCTGATGCTACTTCTTTTGGTTATGATTATGGTCAAATTCCTTCAATGAAGAAGTATTACTCTGCTGCTCAAACTTTAATCAAACAAGTTCAAACTTTAATTTTGGATGAAAGCATAGTTTTAGGCAATGGAGCAACAAGTGATATTTTTTTTGTGCAACCACAACAAGTTTGTCAGTATCTTGATAAATTAGCTGAACCGATCGTTGTTGTTGATATGGAATGTGCGAGTTTTTATCAAGTAGCCGATCATTTCAATCACCCAATGATCGCACTTAAAATTATTAGTGACGTTTTGGAAAAAACCAAGGAGAATAGTCAGCAGTTTCACGAGTTTCTGCCAAAAGCTGCGATGAGGTTAAGTTTGATGCTGAGAAACTTTTTAAATATCAGTTAACTTTTTGTTAGAATTAAATTATTGTTATGGGGGTTAATAATGCGAGTTGCAATTTTTGGGACGGTTGGAGCTGGGAAGACTACTTTAATAGAAAATATCCATTCCTTTCTTCCTAACTATGTTACTTTTTGAGAGCCTCTAGAAAAAAATCCTTATTTTTCCCAGCTTTATAGTAATAATAAAGATATTCGTGCAATTACTTATAAAATGGAGATTTGGATGCTTGCTGCGAGAATGAAGCAGTTAAAACAATCTTCTGACCAAAAGGATGTCCTTTTTGATCGGGGAGTTATGGATACAATTATTTTTGCTGATACTAACTACCAGTTAGAAAAACTTGATGCTCGAGATTGACAAGTCTATAGTGACTATTTCCAAATTGCAACAATTCCTTCCTTGTTTAATCATCAAGATCCCGCTTATGATTTGGTGATTTATTTAAAAGTTGATAGTCAGGTGTCAATTGAGCGGATTCGTGCTCGGGGAATTGAAAGTGAACAGAATGTTGATCCGATGTTTTGAAACATTCTGAACCAAACTTATGATAAATGATATGAAAAATTAAAGGATTGTGTACCATTTTTAGTAATTAATGGTAATAATAATGATAGTAAGGTTTTAGCTCAACAAGTGGTTGAAACGATTAAACAACAGCAAAAACAATAAATCATTTTGTCAAAGTGATTTATTGTTTTTTCCTGTTAAGAGGGGAAAATTGAGACATGAAAATTAAAAAATTAGCCGACCAAATAATTGTTCAATTAAGTCAAGAAAATGCTAAAAAATATGATCAGGCAACCAAAACAAGTTATCATGAAATTCTTGGTGATGAGTTGTCAATGAGTTTAGCAGAAGCATTTTTGGCAACCAAGCGAACTTTTCTGGTGAAAGATTATGGTTTTGAAGAACAGATTACTAGTTTAACTGGTAGTGATTTTTTTAATACCTTAAGTTATCTTGAAAAGTTAGCTTGTGAAGAGGTGGCAGATTTATTTGCCAACCAGGAATTAGAAAAGCTTAACGATCACTTTTTATTTATTTTTGAAAATGGTCAAGAAACTTTGTTTAATGCGAAAAATAATCTTAGTGGGGATAATCAGTTAATTGAAATTGACTATCAAAACCTTTTTATTGCTTATTATCAAGATTATTTAGAATTACTTTGTCTTCGTTTGCCAATTTATCTAAGTAAAATTCTTTCAATTTACCAGTCGTTGGCAAATTATGATGATGATCCCGGGTTTTTAATGGAACTTTTAGATGATGAAACTTTTGAATTTTTCAACGATTTAACTTTTAAAGCAACCCGAATTTTGAAGGGTTATTTAAAACAACTCTATGCGAAGTGACCAATGGATGTTGTTAAAATGCGCAAAAAAAACGCTTTTAATAAAAACGCATTTGCTGATTTTGCGACCAATGTTTCACCCCACGATTTTAACCAAATTGTAATTGATAATGTTGAAGATGCTTTGATGGTGTTAGATTTAGCTCCAGGAGCTAGTGTGGCTGAAATTAAAAAAGCTTATCACCAGTTAGCGAAAAACTTTCACCCTGATTTAAATCCTGAAGATCCCGAACGTCAAGCAGCGATTTATTTAATCACGACTGCATACAACTTTTTAAAGCAGTTTTATCAGCAATAGTTACTTAATGAAGAAACTTCCTTTATTTTTGTGACTGGCATATTCTGCAAGATAAACTTTTAAATAGAATAAGAAGAGATAAACTGAAAGAATGATTTCAGTGAAGAAGTTAAAAGTGGTGTTTTCAAAGGCTTTAGGATCTTCAATCTTGAATAAAACTCCGTAGTGTTCATCGATGTTTCGGGCTTCTTTTAAAAACTCACTTCATAAAAAAGAATTTTCATATTGAGTAATGAACGGGTTATATCTTCAATTGTTGAAGGTTACGCGTTTTAACTTGTTTCTGATGATTTTAGAAATGTTTGCGGTTTCATCTTTTTCTAATTCTTCTTCAATTAGGTTATAAAAATAGTCAATATTACTTTCAATATAATGAAGCATTGTTAACCGGTTAAGCAAGGAAAAAACGAAAGTAAACATCGTTTGGAGATCATAATAAGCAGGTTGAGTGGCGTTGACCTGGTTTGCAAAATTCATGTGGTTTTGGTGCTTTTTTAACTTTGATTGGAGATAGTTTCAAGAATACTCAAATTCTAAGTAAGGTGTTCCTTTGATTTGACTAATTAAGGTTTGTGCTAATTCAAAATTGTTTTCATAAAGTTGTTCTTTTAATTGGTCGATTCAAGTAAAGAATTCAAAGTTAGTGTTTTCAGGATTAATGTTTTTTGAAGTATCAAGGGTTTCAAAAGTTTTAAACTTTTCATAAAAGTCATTAAGAATTTTGGGGTCTTTCATCATCATTCCCTCCTGCCGCTAATGACTTGATTATATCGTTAAGTGGTTTTGTTTCAAAGAAAAATTCGAACCAAAAAGTGCGTTTTGTTTGCAAATAATCCCTAAAACAAACCTAATTAATGAGGTGAAACTTCGAACTTAATCGCTTAATTTTAATCACATTTTGTTAAAAGTTGTAGAAAATAGCGGTTTTTTATTTAATTCGTTGTATTTGTAAACAAAACTCCATAAAATATAAGTGTTAATTAGAAATGATTAACACCACAACGATGTTTGAGAAGAGGAAGTAGAGATCTTTTCTTGAACTTGGCAATGAATGAAATAATTAACTAATAACTAAAAACAATCCCATATAACAACGTGTATTTCATATAATTGCTGAATATGAATTTAATTTATGTTAAATTTGTACCCTAAAAGGCAGACTTGGTTTTTCTAAGTCTGCCTTTTTTGCCTTGATAAGAAAAACTTCTGTTGTAAGTGGCTAATTTCAGTTAGAATTAGAATTATTAAGAAGAGAGTAGAAAAAGTTTGATTTATGAAGAAATTTATTAATAAAGTTGATGATATTGTCCCAGAAATGTTAGAAGGTTTGACCTTGGCTTTTCCTGAAATTCTCAAAAGACTGCCAGATTATGAAGTCGTTGTTCGCAGTGAGTTTGATGAAAATAAAGTTAGTTTAATTAGTGGTGGGGGTAGTGGCCATGAGCCAGCTCACGCTGGGTATGTGGGCAAAGGAATGTTAGATGCTGCAATTGCTGGACCAGTGTTTACCTCCCCCACTCCTGATCAAATCCTAGCAGCAATTCAAAATGTTCCTAACAAAAATGGGGTGTTGTTAATTGTTAAAAACTACACTGGGGATGTGATGAATTTTGAAATGGCTGCCCAAATGGCTGCAACAGAAGACATCAAGGTTGAAACTGTGATTGTTGATGAAGATATCGCTTTAAATGATTTAAGTTCAGTTGGAGCTGGTAAGCGCGGACTGGCAGGAACGATTTTTGTTCATAAGATTAGTGGGGCAAAAGCTATGAGTGGAGCTAGTTTAGCAGAGGTGAAAGCAACTGCTCAAAAAGTAGTTGCTAATGTGGCAACTTTTGGAATTGGTCTAAACGGAGCAACAGTTCCTGCTAACCACAAACGCGGCTTTGAATTAAGTGATGGGATTGCTGAAGTGGGATTAGGAATTCATGGTGAACCAGGATTACGTCAAGAACCTATGAAAACTGCTGATGAATTCACTGCAATGATTATGGAAAAAATTATTGATAGTTTAAAACTAACTGCTAATAGCAAGGTCGGATTACTAATCAACGGGTTAGGAGCAACTCCAGAAATGGAATTAGACATCATTGCTAGAAAAGCAATTATGATGTTAAAAGATCTCGAAGTTGAAGTAGTTAAAACTTGGGTTGGTAATTATTTAACTTCAATTGATATGCCTGGAATGAGTATTTCAGTGGTTAAACTTGATGATGAAACTCAACCACTCTTGCTAGCTGGGGCAAATACAATTGGAATGAAGGTGTTTTAAGAATGAATGGTGAACAATTAATTGTAATTTTAGAAAAAATCGATCAAGTAGTGAACGAACAAAAAGATTACTTAAATGATTTGGATCAAGCAATTGGGGATGGAGATCACGGCACTAATGTTGTACGGGGTTTTGATGAAGTCAAAGCGATTATCCCTCAACTTTCTGGGCAAACTCCCAAAAAAATTATGAAACAAGTCGCAATGACTTTAATGAGTAAAATTGGGGGTTCAAGCGGACCGTTATTAGGTACTTTAGCGTTACAAATTAGTCATGCACTCCCTGATGAAGACAACACCCCTTTAAGTGCTTGAGTTACTGGTGTAGCACAAGGGATTGAAGCAATAAAAACGCTTGCTAAAGCTCAAGAGGGTGATAAAACTCTTCTTGATGCTCTTGCTCCAGCTTTGATAGCTTTACAAGCAAATGATGATGAAGCCACAGCTTTTGCGCAAGCTGCTGCTGCAGCTAAAAAGGGTAGTGATGATACTGTTGATTTAGAAGCTAAAAAGGGAAGAGCTTCTTATTTAGGAGCCCGTAGCATCGGTCATATTGATCCAGGAAGTGTCACAATTAGTTTGATTTTTGCCACAATTAGTCTGGTTATGAATAATGGTTAGTATCCTGGTAATTTCACATTCTTATCACGTGGCTAAAAGTGTGGTGGAATTACTTGGTGAGATGAAAAGTGAACCGTTTAAATTTGATTATTTAGGCGGAATTGAAGACCACCAAGCTTTTGGTACTGATGTTTTAGCAATTAAAAACAAAATCAAAGCAATCGATGAAGGTGATGGGGTGTTAATCATTGCTGATATGGGTTCTTCAATTATGAATAGTCAAATGGTGTTAACAATGTTAGATGAATCGTTAGCTAAGAGGGTAAAAATTGCTAACGCTCCATTTTTTGAAGCAATCTTGGCAAGTGTTGTTGCCAATCAACCCCAAATGAGTGTTGATGAATTGTTAATGGTTGCCCAAAGTACTTTGAACCAAAAGAAGTTTTAAATAACTGTCTAATATTGAAAAAACATTGCAAAAGAGCAATGTTTTTTTCTTTTTAACCAAGTTCTTGATTATTTCAAATCGTTTACTTGCTATCTTGTTAATTGTCTGTAAAATTTGTTAACAAAATAGGGTAAAAACAAGAGAGAAATAGGTTAATGGGCAAAGATTATTTAGAACTGTTAAATAATTTAACACGTAAAGAAGAAAATAAACAAAGTACGAAAGTAGATGTAGTTGATGTCGACAACGAATGGATTATCAACCAGTTTAGTAGTCAGCTAAGAGCAGAGTTTGACCAAATCACCTTCAATAGTTTAGCTGAAAAGTTAGACTATTTAAACAAGCGTTTTAATTATCAGTTTAATGCAGAAGTGGTCGTTAACAAACACCAAAATACTACTGTGATTCCTGAGTTGAGTAAAAACTTGAGTATGAACGAACTGATTACAAGCAGGCTGTATCATCATTTACACCAGAATGCCCAAACTGCTGATGAGATTTATTTAATTAGTCCCTTCATTTCTCAACCAACAGTGAACAAACTGCGGAGTTTGTTAGAAAATGATGCAGCAATTAGTCTAAAAATTATCACTACTACTTATGATGGTAATTCTTCACATTTAGAGTTACGCGGATTACAAAGGTTATACCAAGATTATCCTTCAAGAGTGGCAATCAGGATTGAAAACCTCACTTCATCAAGTCAAGAAAGGTTACACATCAAGAATTATTTCTTTAAACGTAATCATAGTTTTTCAACTGCTTTTATTGGTTCAAGTAATTTAACTTATACTGGTGTGGTCACAGGGAAAGAGTATAACTTAAAGATTTCTGAATTTCGGGAACCATCGTTGATTAAAACTTTAGAAGAGAATTTTTTCCTCCTTTGAAATGATCCTGGTTTTGTTGACTTTAGTGATCATAAGATTATTAATGAATTAATTATTAACAAGGAAATGTTCTTATTAGTTCAAGAACAAAATGCTACAGAATTAAGGTTAAACCACCCAACCAAGAATACTACTAATGATCTTATTACCCAAATTATTAAACCTTTTGCTTATCAACAAGAGATTTTGGATGTTTTGAACCAAAGAATTGAGATTGGAAAGAATAAACATTTAATCGTGATGGCAACAGGAACTGGTAAAACTGCTTTAGTTGCTTTCTTTTATAAACAATTATTTAGTCAAATGGGGAGAAAACCAAAACTGTTATATATTTCTCACCAACAAGAAATCTTGAGTCAAGCTCGTAGAACCTTTCAAAGTGTTTTGAAAGATCACCAGTTTGGAGTAGATTTTTATGATGGGTCAAGCATTTCTCCAAGTGATGATCAGATTTTTGCCACGATTCAAACCCTATCGCGTCATTTAGAACTAGTTAAAGATAAACCTTTTGATTTGGTTGTCTATGATGAAGCACACCACATTCAAGCCTCAACTTATAAACAAGTTTATGAAACCTTAAAAGCAGTTTCAAGTCAAATTATTGGTTTAACTGCAACACCAAAACGAACTGAAGGTTTTGATGTCAAAGATTATTTCTTTGATGGTGAGTATGCCTACCAGTTGGATTTAGCCACGGCTTTAAACCGAAATTTACTAAGTAACTTTGATTACTACTTTATTAAAGATGATAGTGTTGATTTACATCAAGTCGATATTACTACTCAAACTAAGTTGTTATCCCAACGGCTAAGTAGTTTGAAACGGAATGAATTTGTTTATGAAAACCTGGTGAAGTATATCGGATTAAATCGTCATGATGTAAGTGTCTTAATCTTTTGCGTCGATATTAACCATGCTAATAGTGTTGCTAATTACTTATCACAGAAAAATGAACGGGTTGCTGTCTTGTTTGGTGAAACTAATAAAGAAGCTCGAAAGGCGATTATTGAAAACTTTAAGCATAAAGCAATTAACTATCTTTGTGTGGTTGATATTTTTAATGAAGGGGTTGATATTCCGAATGTTGATCGTTTATTTTTGTTGCGCCCAACAAGTTCATTGATTGTTTATTTACAACAATTGGGAAGGGGGTTAAGAAAATTTCCCGGCAAACGTTTGGAAGTATTTGACTTTATTAACAACATTGATGCTGAAGTTAATAAGAATTACAACCCTTTTATTTTTTTAGAACCTTTAATGAGTAAAGATTTAAATAACAAACAAGTTAAAGACTTAAAGGTTAACTTTGACAAAATTAGTGGTTATGTGGCAGGAGATAGTTTATTTCACTTTGAAAAAGCATCAAAGAATTTTTTCAAAGACAAAGTTGCTAAAATGACTCAAAGAAGTTATCTTAACCGAATTGCTCAGTTATTAGAAAGTTATTGAGAGAATAATGTAATTAGTTATGAAAATTATGAAGAGTTTGTTCTTAATAACTTTGACCATGTTTATCAGTTTTATGCCGAAAATAACCTTACCTGATTAAAAGAGAACAAAATAACAAAATTAAATGGGTTTCGTAAGATTAGTGATATTTATGCTGATTTTACTATTTTAAATAATTCAGCTTTGATTCGTGAACTGCAAATGATGATTCAAGAAAGAAAATCCTCTGATTATTTAATTGTCAATGGTTTGGTGTCTGTTTCGCTGTTTGCAGGTTTAAAAGAATACGAAGATTGTTTAAAAAGAAACAATGCCATTGATATTTGAGAAGTCTTAAAGAAAAGAGAATTTAATTCATTTTTGAGAGAATTGGAATATATACTAAAATTTAAATTATCAAATGAGGATTTAATTGAAACAAAGATTTCTAATGAGACTGAAGATTATGTTGATTCAACTTTTACCAAACGACAAGCCTTGACAATTACCAAAGTTCTTTATAAAAAATATGATGAAATGATTAATTGAAAAGGTGGAAAGGTTACTAGAGGTTTTATTAACGGTATTGATAAAAACAGGCATGTTGCTCTTTGTTCTGCTTATAGTGATCGACGAAATGGTTATAAAAATGAATTCAATCACTTAACCAAGGAACTTGTTTGATTTTCACCCGCAGGACAATGATTGAAATCTGATAATTCTTTAACTAACAGAGCTAAAGAATTTGAAGACACTATAAATAATAAAGTCTGATTTATCTATGCGAATGAATCCTTGTGGGACAAATATCAGGGTTTCAATGGCGATAGACACATCAAGGTATTTAGACTTTTAGGTAGAAATGAACAAATTGTTTCAAAAGAAAATGATGAAATTAATAGTCAAACTATAAGATATGTTTTAAAAATTTCTAACAGATAATTTTTATCGCTAAATATGAGTCAATTAATATTGTTAAAGAGAGCAAACTTAATATTTTAACAATACTATTTTCACCAAGTTAAAGAATTTATCAAGTTTTATCTTTTACACGATTATTATAATTAATTATTTTATTGTTTTAAAAATAAATCATAAATTGTTTATCTTGTATAAGTTCGTTAAAAACACTATACTAAACTATTGAGGTATTGACATGGAGAAGACACAAAATACAAAAAAACCAGTAACAATTATTATTATTGCTGGTGGATCAGGATCTGGAAAAACTACAGTAGCTACCAAGATTTCTCAACAGATTTTAAAAGATAAGTCTGTTGAATATTTATCAATGGATAATTACTATAATGATTTATCACACATGGATAGTGATGAGAGAGACAAAGTTAACTTTGATCATCCCAATGCACTTGATGTTGAATTACTTGAACAACATTTAATGGCATTGAAAAACCGCGAAACAATTGAAGTTCCTCAATATGATTTCAAAGAACACGTAAGAGATAAAAAGAGTAAGACAATGAAAGCGGCCGATGTCATTATTTTAGATGGTATCCTCGCTTTACATATTGAATCAATCAGAGATTTGGGTGACATCAAACTTTTCATTAAAACTGCTGATGATGTGCGTTTTATTCGACGTTTGGAACGGGATGTTAAAGAACGAGGAAGAACTTTGGATAGTGTGATTGAACAATATCTAAATGTTGTACGACCAATGCACCAATTCTTTGTTGAACCAAGTATTGATTTTGCTGACTTGATTGTTCCTTATTATGAAGGAAATGATGTTGCAGTAGATATTGTGGCTACTAAAATTGCGTCCTTAGTTGAGGAAAGTAATTAATTAAAAAACTCTTTGCTAATTACAAAGAGTTTTTTAATTGTGTTAAATAATGGTCTATAGTTGATTGATATTTTTTATTTGAAACCTTCATAATCTTCAAAGGCATATTCAAAGATTATATCAATTAAAGGCTTTTTTTCTTCATTAGCTTGAGATTTTATTTGTTCTGATAAATCTATACTTGTTTTCATATTATTAGTTGAAATAAAAGTTTCTTCTGAAACTATTTCCTTAATTCCTTGACATAAATAATAGAACATTTTGCTCTCTCTGGTTATCAATTCTAAAAACTTATCAATTGAAATTAATCTTATATTTTCATGGCATTCCTTATTACTAATTTTTCAAATATCATTTTTACTACCTTTTGCCATTATTTGTAATAAGTAACATGTGGCTTTACTGTCATCTTTAATTTTTTTCTCCATTTTTTCAAACGTTGACAATTGAGAACTAGAATTCATTGTATTAAATTTATTTTTGATTTCTACATATATATGTTCTTCTTCGTTTACTAGATCCCACCCTTTCTTTGGCACGTTTCATTTTTTATAGTTTGTGTATTCAAATATATACTGATGAAAATATCCGATTTTGCTCTCGGTTTTCTTTCCATGTCTTCTTAATATTTCATCAGTAATTAATTCGTCTTGCTTATTTTCAAGTAAATAACTATCAAATAAAAACTTAAATGGATCAGTCGGAGTTTTTTTGAAATCTTCTAATGTTATGCTTGAATAAGCCTCTTTATAGTTTTTTAATTCAGTTTTTACATATTTTCTTAAACTTTCTTTTGAAATAAACTTAAATAATTTCTCGTTCATTTTCTACTCCCTCTAAATAATTTTTGATACTTATAGCAACTCTCTTTGCTAATTCAACTGGGACTGCATTTCCGATTTGCTTGTATTGACTTGAGATGCTTCCATAAAAATTTCAATAATCTGGAAAGCTTTGTATTCGTGCAGACTCTCTAATTGTGAAAGGTCGAGTTTCTTCTGGATGACATCTTTCTGTTTGCATTTGAGATGGCGAGGTTGTTAACGTTAAGGAAGGTTCATTTCATGATATTCTTCTAGCAATTCCTGTCTTCCCTCCTCCCAATGCATAGCTTCCCTTCATATATTCTCTAGCTATGTCATCTGGAAGATTTTTTCAGCATCCTCCGGGTGGGATCATTTCCAAAATTTTCTTTTTTTTATCCGAATACGGCGTAAAAGGAGAATTCGGAACATCCTTAAGAACATCCTTAAGAACTTTTTTCTTTTTTGATGGTTCTGGAAAAGAAAATTTGTTTATATTCAAATCTTTTCTTATCCCTACTATAAAAAGTCGTTGTCTTTTTTGAGCTACAGAATAATCTCAAGCGTTTAACACTTTATGGTATATTACATAGCCACTTTTTTCTAAAGTTTTTTTTATTTTTTTAAAAGTTTTTCCACTGTCGTTGGTTAATAAACCTTTTACGTTTTCAAAAAGAATAGCTTTTGGTTTTACTGAATTTATTATTTTAGCAAATGAAAAAAACAAATTTCCTCGCTCATCTTTAAAACCCATTTTTTTCCCCGCGTAACTAAATGGTTGGCAAGGAAAACCTCCTGATATTAAATCAATATCATCTACGGAAATTATATTTTTTATTCCATCATTTGCCAATTTACTAATATCGTAATTTATGACAATTCATTTTGAATTATTCATCTTTAAAGTTTTGATTGAATCTTTGTCATTATCTACGACATATTTAGTTTTAAAACCGGCTTTTTCAATACCTAGAGCAAGGCCACCTGCTCCAGCACACAACTCTAAAACGTTATATTTCTTCATTTGTGTTATCACATCCTTTCAAAAATAATCTCAAATTACGAAATCACATTTGATTTATATTATAATAGGAAAAAAAGATTATCTCAATTTTGATTTCTTTAATGAGACTGCAATTTATATTAGTAAAAGGAGAAAAAAGTTTCGTGACAAAAGTGGTGGGGATTGATTTGTTTTGTGGAATAGGTGGCTTAACTAATGGTTTAGTTCAATCTAACATTGAAATAAGAGCAGGTTTTGATATAGATGAAACTTGCAGAAAATCGTTTTCCCAAAAAAATAATGGTTTTCCTGACTTTGTTTGTGGAGACATAAAGAAATTGGGGGAACAGGATTTCAAAAAATATTTTAGCGACTTAAAACAAGACGATTATAAATTAATTGCCGGTTGTGCACCGTGTCAACCCTATTCTTCTTATCAAAAAAACAAGGATTTCAAAAGTAGATCAAATCATAAATCCTATGGTTTAATTGAGGAATATTTAAGAGTTGTTAAGATAGTGGAACCAGATTTTGTTGTTATGGAAAATGTGCGTTTATTAATAAAGGATGATGTATTTTTAAATCAGTTCGTTGAATATTTTCGCGAAAATAACTTCCATGTTGATTATAAAGTAGTTAATATGGCTGATTATGGAGCTCCTCAACGCAGAATGCGTCTTTTATTTTTAGCTGTTAATAAAAAAACTGTAAAAAATTTTAGAGATTTTGTTGTACATAAAAAGATTAAGAACCTCAATAAAAAGACCGTTTTTGATACCATAGGTTATCTACCTAAAATAAATAATGGAGAAATCAATAAGACTGATTTTTTACATCAATCTTCAAAATTAAGTGATTTGAATTTGAAAAGAATCAAAAATTCAAGGGAAGGTGGTACTTGAAGAGATTGACCTAAGGATATTCTGCCAGATTGCTACAAAAGAGAATCAGGCAGTACATATAGTTCTGTATATGGAAGAATGAAGAAACATGATGTATCTCCTACTTTGACAACTCAGTTTAATAGATATGGAACAGGAAGATATGGTCATTATGAGCAAGACAGAGCAATTTCTCTTAGGGAGGGAGCCTTGCTCCAAACTTTCCCTGTTGATTATGAATTTGATTCTTCTCTCGGAACTACAGTTATAGCTAGACAAATAGGTAATGCTGTTCCTCCGATTTATGCTAAGGTTTTAGGAGAAATGATATTGGACAATTTGAAAATGGTGAAAAAGAATGAATGATAATAAAAAGTTTAAGATGCAAATTGAACCTAAGGTGTTGAAATATCTGGGTCCATTGTTATATACCAATGTATATTCAATAATTGGAGAATTAATAGCAAATTCATATGATGCGGATGCAGAAAATGTTTATTTAACAATTGATCATAAAAAAAATAATATAACAATTGAAGATGATGGAATCGGAATGTCATATGATGATATTAATGATAAGTATTTAGATATAGCATTAACTTCAAGAGAAGATGATATGAACGTTTTTACCAGTAAAAATAGGAAGAAGATGGGTAGAAAAGGTATAGGTAAATTATCTGCTTTAACCTTATCTGAATCAATGTACGTTGAATCAATAAAAGACTATATAACTAATGGCTTTATTTTTACGTTGAATATTCAAAAAGATGATTTTTTTAGTGTTCTAGAAGACGATGAGATAAATTTTAGAAAAGAAATTAACAAAAATGGACACGGCACAAAAATAGAAATAAATAATGTAAAATCATCTATTCCTAAAAAAGCTAAAACTTATAAGACTAATATTTCTAAATTATTTCCTTTTTTTAGTGATGATTTTAAATTACATATTTGTTGTATTGACGAAAAAGAGGAACAAAATGAAATTTTAGATTCGTTTGACTATTCCGTTTTTGATGACTTGGCTTTTGTAAAATTTTATGGATATTCCGAAGATAAAATTGAATTAATTCTTAAAAAAATAAAGAATCAAGAATTGTCAAAAGAAAAGAAATTTGAATCAATTCCCTCACTCAAGAAAGAAATTGAGATTAATAACAATAAAGGTTTAAAGGCGAAAAAAGAAGTAGAAATAAAAGGTTGATTAGGTGCATTAAAAACAATTACAAAGAAAAATAAAACTGATATTGAAGATTTTTCAAAAAGTTATATATCAATTGTTTCAAATAAAAAGGTTGGATTGTTTGACTTGCGTCCAAAGATTACAAAAAATCGAACCCTAGAATCGTATTTGTTAGGAATACTTGAGGTTGATATATTTGAAGATAGCTCTCTTAATGACATGGCGTCATCGAATAGAGAAGGATATTCCACCTCTGATCCTAGATGAAAAGAATTTATTAATTTGATTAAACCAGAAGTTGATAAAATTCTTTCAAAAAGAGCAAAATTGAATAGTGCGGATGATGCCAAAAAATCTGAAAAGAACAATAAAAAAATTAATGAAATTTTCGAAAAGATTGAAAAATATAAAAGTGATGATTTCGTTGATTCTTCAAAAAAACAAAAAACCAAAGAAGAAATTAGAACATTATTAGAATTAAAAGACAATGAAAAGTCAATAACAAAGAAGATTATGATTAGTCACTCCGGAAAGGATAAAAAGTTTTGCGATTTTGTTTATGATGTTCTGGTTGATAATAATATAGATCCCAAAGATATATTATATTCAAATTGTGATGATGTTTTATCAAGAATTCCTGAAGATGAAAATATTTATAATTATCTACGAACCTTTTTTGTTAATAGTGTCGTAAATAAAAAGATGCATGTCATATATGTTTATAGTGAAAATATGAAAGGAAGTTGAGGAGCAATAAGCGAGGTTGGAGCGGGCTGAATAACTCAATCCAATTCATCAATTTTTAATTTAAAGTGAAACGGAAAAGATCCAGGAAATCCGAATAAACCCTTGGATAATGATAAAATTTTTTATAATTTTGACATGAGTGATGATTTTAAGATAACTATTGATGAACTAGAGTTAAACAAAATAAGCAATAGAATAGAAACTATTTCAGAAAATGTCGGAGTTCAGTCAAAAACGCTTGAACAAATAAAAGACCAAATATTGAAAAAAATAAATTAATTAGGAGATAAAGACAATGATTAATAAAGATACTATCAAAGAAGTTACTGACTTCTTAAACTTACACCTTTCAACTCAATTGCGTTGCATGCAACTTTCTAAAGAATTAAATAAAAACGGTTTTCCTGGTTTTGCTTGATTTTATCAAGTTCAATCTGTTGATGAATTTATGCACCAACGTCGAATTATTAATTACTTACAAGGAAGTTTAGGAGCTGAAGATTACCAGTTAGTTTCACCAGTATTTGAAAAATTTACTATTGCTCATCCAAAAGAAGCTTTAGAATACTATATTAAGATGCGCCAAGAAACTTTAGACCTTGCTTTAGATTTTAAGAGAAAAGCAGTTGATCGCCATGATTATTTAACTGGTGAATTCTATACTTGATTTATTAAAGATTATTGAACTGAAATTGATGAAAACAATGACATTCTTGACCGAGTAAAGATGAATGGTGATGTTTTAGCTGGATTAGACCGAAGAATGAATAAGCGTGCCGAGATTGATCCTGAAAATGTGATTCACCCAATGAAAATCTTTTTGGCAGATTAATACAATGTTCTGTCTAAAGATATGACCGTGTTCTTTTAAAAGACCTTACTAATAAGGTCTTTTTTATTATTTAAATTATTTTTTTCTTTTTTGAAAAGGACTAACTACGGTATGATTAGAACGAGGTAAAATTATGAAATTAAACTACACAAAAATTGATAATAACCATAACCCGATTATTAAGAATTTTTACTTGTATGATGATGGACAAACTTTGTATGGTTTATTCTTGGTAAGTAAAATTAAAGATAAACTTTATTTTATTGTTTTTAAAGGTGTTGATTTTGATTCTCAAGAGTTTAAAAGTTATTTACAAGGTAATCTTCAGGATGCTAATAATCCTGACGCTTCGTGGTTTTGAACGAAGTATTTGTTAAGTTATTTAGATCACATTTTAGAGAAACCAGTTCAAATTAAACCAATTAATTCTTTAAAAGAAATTAGTAGTAATGATAATCAGCAAGGTATAAACTTATATGAAATTCAACAAGCTAATTTCACCAACGTAGGGTTTGCTTATGAAATGGTTCTTGATGATCTCTTAGAAGTTGTGGTTAAGTTTTTATATCAAGATAAAAAGTCACCCTTTCTAAGTGTGGAGTTACGTCAAGATTTTCTTGATACCCAAGCATGAATTTTAGAAAACATTTACGACCAAGGATAATAAAAAAGACAGGAGTTTATTAATGGCTGAGAAAAATACTACCGCTTATAATGATGATTCGATTGAAGTTTTAGAAGGATTAGAAGCAGTTCGTAAACGTCCTGGAATGTATATTGGATCAACTGATACTCGCGGATTACACCACTTGGTTTGAGAAATTGTCGATAACTCAATTGATGAAGTGATGGCAGGATTTGCGACTAAGATTAACGTCACAATGGAAAAAGATGGTTCAATTACTGTTGAAGACAATGGTCGGGGTGTCCCAATTGGAATGAACAAGAAGTTAAAAAAGTCCACTCCTGAAGTGATTTTTTCTGTACTCCATGCTGGAGGAAAGTTTGGTGGTGGAGGTTATAAAACCTCTGGAGGATTACACGGGGTTGGTTCAAGTGTAGTTAATGCTTTGTCAACGCGTTTTGATGTCACGATTTATCGTGAAGGAGAAATCAACGAAATTAAGTTTAAAAATGGTGGTAAACTTGCCAAACCCTTAACTAAAGTAGGAACGACTAAAAAAACTGGAACCACAATTAATTTCTTACCAGATCCAACTATCTTTTCATCAACCAAATTCCATTTTTCAACCATTAGTGAACGTTTGAAAGAATCGGCTTTTCTTTCTTCTGGTTTAGAAATTCACTTAACTCAATTAAATGGTGAAGTAAAACAAGTTGATTATAAATTCACTAACGGGTTAGCTGAATTTGTTAAAGAACTAATTCATAACCACACCCCGATAACTCCTGTGGTGCAACTTCAAGGTAATGAAAAAGGGATTGATGTGGAAATCGCTTTAAGTTACACTGAAGACTATAAAGAAAATGTTTTAGGATTTGCGAACAACGTTAAGACAGTTGATGGTGGGACGCATTTAACTGGATTCAAAACTGGATTGAATAAAGCAATCAATAACTATGCGTTAGAAATTGGTTTATTGAAAGAAAAAGATGCTCGCTTGGATAGTAATGATTTAAAAGAAGGTTTAACTGCAATTGTTAGTGTCAAAGTCCCTGAAGAATTAATTCAATATGAGGGTCAAACTAAAGGTAAGTTAGGAACTAGTGAAGCAAGAGCCGCTACTGAAACAATCATGAATCAGAATTTTACTTTTTGACTAAAAGAAAACAAAGAGTTAGCGACGACGATTATTGAAAAAGCTTTATTAGCACGGAAAGCTCGCGAAGAAGCACGGAAAGCACGTCAAGCAATTCGGAACGCGAAAGGAAAAAACAAAACCAAAGCAATGCTTGGAAAACTAATGGCAGCTTCTGGTAAAGATAAAACTAAAAACGAATTATTCTTAGTCGAAGGAGATTCTGCTGCAGGAAGTGCTCGTAAGGGAAGAGATTCGAAGATTCAGGCAATCCTACCTTTAAAAGGAAAGGTAATTAACTCTGAAAAAGCAAAACTTACAGATTTATTGAAAAACGAAGAAATCAATACCATCATTAGTGCAATTGGCGCTGGGGTTGGTAGTGAATTTGATTTAGAAGATAGTAATTATCAAAAGATTATTATTATGACTGATGCTGATACTGATGGAGCGCACATTCAAACCTTATTATTAACTTTCTTTTATCGTTACATGAGAGAATTGATTGAAGAACACCAGGTTTATATTGCTCTACCTCCTTTATACCAAATTATTTTTAGTGACCAGAAGTCAATTTATTTGTGAGATGAAAGTGATTTAGAAAAATTTGTCCAGGCTAATCAAAATAAACGCTATGAATTAAAACGGTTTAAAGGGTTAGGAGAAATGGATGATACCCAGTTGTGAGAAACTACAATGGACCCAAGTTCACGGAAGTTAATTCAGGTTGATTTAGAAGATGGTCATGCTGCTGACCGCGCGTTTAAAGTTTTAATGGGTGATAATGTCGAAAAAAGAAAAGAGTGAATTCAAGAAAACATTAAGTTTACACTTGAAGATGAAGAAGCTGGCATTATCTTATAAAATAGTTAACAAGAGAGAAGGCAAAAAAATGAAAAAAGTGTTAAACAATCAAATAAGCGATGTTATTGAGGAGTTAAATCATCAAGCTGATGAATTAAAACAGTTTCTCGGGTTTGTTCCTAATCATTATTTGATTAGTGTTAGTAATGATGAAAGAATCTTGATCGAAGTAGTTTCTTCCCGAATGGATGGCGCTAAAACAATCATTAATAAAGTTGAAATATTAGTTGAAGATGAAGCAAGTACAACCTGATTTTTTCAAGTTGCTAATCGTCAACAAACTTTATTAAAAATTATTCTTGATAAAGTAATTACTTATAATACTCAAGAAAAGTTATATCTTCTTGATACCAAGAGTGAGAAGTGAAACGTTAATAACAAAAAGTTGTTCAGAAAACGAACTGTACAACAATTAATTAGTTTAGCTCACTTAGATTTTTTTAATTTATTAGCAGGTTATCAAACAGTCGATATTAAAGAATTGGTCCAACCCTTAGAACAAGAAACTAAAACTTCAATAGAACAAAAGATTGTGGTTGAAATTAAAACAATCAAAGATGCAATTTTCCGGATTAATTTTTTTGAAGGTTCACCAAAATTTCATCTTGACCTCTCTTCTGCACAAAAAAGTTCTAAAATAAAAGTATTATTAAATGAACAACAGTTATTGAAATTAAACTTCAACTGAACTCGTAATAGTTTAGCAACGCTTTA